>JALYWP010000237.1 GCA_030852655.1 Pseudomonadota bacterium
GGCGGCCAGGACTACGTCAATCCGCGCAACACCGCGGCTGGCTCGCTGCGCCAGAAGGATCCTGCCGTCACCGCCGGCCGCAACCTGAAATTCTTTGCCTATGCGTGGGGCCATACGACCGAGGACCCGGCTCCGACGCAGTATGAAGCGGTGCGGAAATTCGCCGATTGGGGTTTCCAGATCAGCCCGCTGATGATCCGCGCCAGATCGGCCGAGGAACTGATCGCGCATTACAAGCTCATCGAGGCGCAGCGCTCCTCGCTCGGCTACGACATAGACGGCGTCGTCTACAAGGTCGACCAGCTCGAATTGCAGCGGCGCTGGGGCTTCGTCACTGGCGAGCCGCGCTGGGCGATCGCGCACAAATTCCCTGCCGAGCAGGCAACCACCGTCGTCAGGCAGATCGATATCCAGGTGGGCCGGACGGGAACGCTGGCGCCGGTCGCGAGGCTCGACCCGGTCAGCGTCGGCGGCGTCACGGTCGTCAACGTCACGCTCCACAATGAGGATTACATCGCGGGCATCGATGCGAACGGACTGCCGATCCGCGGCGACGAGCCGATCGACATCCGTATCGGTGACACGGTGGTCATCCAGAGGGCAGGGGACGTCATCCCGCAGATCGTGCGGGTAGTCGAGGAAAAGCGGCCGGCGGATGCAAAGCCGTATCGGTTCCCCGACAAGTGTCCGGTCTGCGGGTCGCCCGCCACCCGCGAGGTGAACGAGAAGACCGGCAAGGAGGATTCGCGGCGGCGCTGCACCGGCGAACTGATCTGTCCGGCGCAGGCGGTGGAGGCGCTGCGCCATTTCGTATCGCGCGGTGCGTTGGACATCGAAGGTCTCGGCGCGGAAAACATCGATCTCTTCTTCAATGCGGGGCTGCTGAAGACCGCCGCCGACATCTTCACGCTCAGGGACCGGCGTGCCGATGTGCAAAAGGCGCTTTTCGAGCGGCGCGAGGCGCAGGCGCAGGCGCGCGAGGCCGCCAAGGGCACGGCGCGCAAGAAGGTGCTGTCGGCCGAGGAGCGCACCTATGAAGGCCTCGAAAAACTGTTCGCGGCGATCGACGCGCGGCGCGAGCCCGAGCTCGACCGCTTCATCTTCGCGCTCGGCATCCGCCATGTCGGCGAGACGACCGCGGCGCTGCTTGCCCGCACATTCTCGACCGTCGAGGAGTTCATCCGCGTCGGCAAGGAAACCGCCGCCGCTGAGGACCCGCACACGGTCTTCCCTTCGATCAACGGCATCGGCGATACGGTGATCGGCGCGTTGCGCGACTTCTTCGGCAACGAGCGCAACGACGCCGTGCTCGACGCGCTGCTCGAGCAGGTCCGTCCGAAGCCTTATGTCGTCACCGTCTCGGCAGATAGCCAGGTCGCAGGCAAGACCGTCGTCTTCACCGGCTCGCTCGAAAAGATGTCGCGCGGCGAGGCCAAGGCGATGGCCGAACGGCTAGGCGCCAAGGTCGCCGGCTCGGTGTCGGCCAAGACCGACCTCGTGGTGGCCGGGCCCGGCGCCGGTTCGAAGCTCAAGCAGGCAACCGAGCTCGGCATCGAGGTCATCGACGAGGACCAGTGGTTCGAGCGCGTGGGCCGCAACGCCTGAGTTCCGTCTCAGCCGTGGACCTTACGCGCAAAGCCGATCGCCACGCCGAAGCCTTTGGCGGGCGGCAGAACCAGACGCTCGCCGACAGGTGCAAGGCCCTTGCCGGCGAAGAGGTCGAGCGAGGCGCAATCCACGGTGAAGCCGGCGAGATGGGGACCGTCCTCGGGGTGCGGAGGCGCGGCGCCGAACTCCGCGCGGAAGTTTTTGGCGTCGGCAAGCACGATCGTTCCCCGCGGTGTCCGGAAGACGATGCGGCCCGGCGCTTCCACGGCGCCTTCGCCGCCGACGAAGACACGCATGTGTTCGGCGAGATCGAGCGCGCCATCGCCCGATATCCACACGTCGCGGATCGCCTCGGCGGTGTTTTCATGCGCCTGGTATTGCGGCTGCGCGAAATATTCCGGCGCGTGGTGCTGGCAGGCGAAATGCCCGAGCCAGGGAGCCGCAGGCGTCGAGGTGTAGGCCAGCGAAAAGCCGATCCGGCGTTCCTCGCCATCGGGCAGCCTGGCCATGCGCGAGAAATCGAACGGCTCGTAAGTCTGTAGCCCCGCCTTCCGCCACGTCTCGATTTCCGCCGGGGCGTTTCCCGTACCGAGCACCAGCATCGAAAACCCTTCATGCCGCGCCAGATAATCCCGGTTGAAGGCCGAGAAGGAAAATTGTCCCGTCCTGGGCTCGACAACGTCATCCGGCCTGGTGACGGCGAGCAGCTCCAGATAGCTGCCTCGAAGCTGGATCGCGGTGTTCCCGGTGCCGAACGGATGTTGGGCGCTCGGAGTCAGCGTGAAGCCAAGCCTGCCATAGACGTCGCGCATCGCGTCGAGGTCGCGGCCAGCAAGCACGAGGTGATCGATACCTTTCATGGGGTTCTCCTGGAACGGGCCCTGCGTTCTCGTCGTGACATCACGGCCATTGATGGTTGCCTCAAGCGAATTCACCTGACTCGGCAGACACGCTTACCTATATGTCCCGGCTCAACCGGAACACTCCCCTTGTCCGCCGAAACGATGCACGACAGAAGCGATACGACTGCCGGCGACTTCTTGGCCGGGGTGAAGCTCGGCTTCCCGGTGGTCGTCGCTTCGGCGCCGTTCGCTCTCTTGTTCGGGGCGCTGGCGGTCGAGAACGGCTTTACGGTCGTCGAAGCGACGCTGATGAGCGCGACGGTCTATGGCGGCGCCAGTCAGATGGTCGGCATCGAGCTGTTCGGGCAGAAGATCGCGCCGTGGCTGATCGTGCTGTCGATCTTCGCAGTCAATTTCAGGCATGTGCTCTATTCCGCCTCGATCGGCCGCCGGCTCGCACATTGGCCGCTGGCGCAGCAGGCGATCGGCTATTTCGTGCTGACCGATCCGCAATTCGCCGAAGCCGAACGCAAGGCCGAAGCGGGCGGGAAGGTCGGCTTCGCCTGGTACATGGGCATGGGGCTGGCGATCTACGTGCCTTGGGTGATCGAGAGCGGGCTCGGCGCACTGTTCGGAAAACTCATTCCCGACACGCATGCGCTCGGCATCGACTTCCTTCTGCCGATCTATTTCCTCGGCCTGGTGATGGGCTTTCGCAAGCGCCCGATGTGGCTGCCTGTCGTGCTGGTCAGCGCCATCGCCTCCGTCGTCGCCTACAGGGTGGTGGGCTCGCCCTGGCACGTATCGATCGGGGCCGCGGCCGGAATCGTGCTTGCCGCCGCCATGCCTGTCGGGCCGAGCAAGCTGGAGGTCGCGCCCAGCGCGCCGGAGAGGGCCGACCTGTGAGCACGACGCTGTGGATCATCCTGTGGGGTGCTGTTGCGACCTACCTGACCCGCATCGGCGGGCATCTGGTACTGTCGCGCTTCGAGCGCGTCCATCCCAGGGTCGAGGCCGGGCTCAACGCCGTGCCGGCAGCGGTCCTGACCACGCTTGTCGCGCCGGCCGCGGTTTCTGCCGGGACGGCCGAACTCCTGGCGCTCGTGGTGGCCGGGATCGTGTCGCTGCGGGCGGGCCTGCTCGGGATGTTCCTGACCGGCGCAGTCGTTCTGATCGCCGCGCGGCAGTTCATCGGCTGATAGCTTCGGTTCGCTCAGTCCTTCTCGTCATGCGGCAGCGGCGCCGTCGCCTGTTCCAGCCAGGCCAGCACCTCGCCGCCTACCATCGGCCCGATCTCGCGCAGCACCCGCCGGTGATATTCGTCGAGCCAGTCCAGTTCGTCGCGGGTCAGGAGGCTGGTGCGCAGCATGCGCCTGTCGAACGGCGCCAGCGTCAGCGTCTCGAAGCCGTGCATGGGGATGTCGCCATCGGGCAGTTCCTCAGCCGGCGTGACGATGATCAGATTCTCCAGCCGAATGCCGTAGCTGCCCGGCTTGTAGTAGCCGGGCTCGTCGGACAGGATCATGCCGGCCAGCAGTTTCTCCGTCCCGGTCTTGGAAAGGCGCTGCGGCCCCTCATGCACCGAAAGGTAGGAGCCGACGCCGTGGCCGGTGCCGTGGGCATAGTCCAGGCCAGCCTTCCACAACGCCAGCCGCGCCACCGCGTCGATTTCCGAACCACGCACGCCGGCCGGGAAGCGCAGCATCGAGATCTGGATCAGGCCCTTCAGCACCAGCGTGTAGCGGGTGCGCATCTCGTCGGTCGGCTGGCCGATCGGCACCGTGCGGGTGATGTCGGTTGTGCCGTCCTGATACTGGCCGCCGGAATCGAGCAGGAAAAGCTCGCCGTTCCTGAGGGGCCGGTTGGTCGCCTGTGACACGTGGTAATGGATGACCGCGCCGTTGGGGCCGGCGCCCGCGATCGTGCCGAAGGAGATTTCGCGTAGCGGCATCTGCGTCTCGTCGCCGGTGATGCGGCGCATCTCTTCCAGTTTTGTCACGACGGCGATTTCATCGAGCGTGTCCGGCGCCTGGGCGTCGAGCCAGCAGAGCAGCTTCGCTACCGCCGCGCCGTCGCGGCGGTGTGCTGCGCGCGCGCCGGCGATCTCGGCGCTGTTCTTGGTGGCGCGCGGGATGCGCGCCGGATCGGGGGCGGTGACGACAGCGCCGCCATTATCGGTGATGAGCGTGCGCAGCCTGTCGGCCGCAAGCACCGGATCGAGGGCAATCCTGGCGCCGCCCTTCGCGAGGGCCACAATGTCGCCTTCCAGCGCGGAAGGAGGACGCAGATCGGCGAGCTGCGTCAGATAGGCTTCCGTCTTCATCGGCAGCTTGCGCTTGTCCATGAACAGGAGATGCGGCCCTTCCGCGGCGAGCACACAGAAGCCGAGCGCCAGCGGCGTATGCGGCACGTCCGCGCCGCGGATGTTGAAGACCCAGGCAAGCGAGGAGGGATCTGTCAGCACCGCATGCGTCGCGCCGTCCCCGGCGATCACGGCAGCGAGCCGTGCGAGCTTATCTTTTGCGAGTTCGCCGGCAAATTCGATCGGGTGGATATCGACCGGCGCGAGCGGCGCCGCGGGCCGGTCGGTCCATAATCCGTCGATCGGATTCGAGGCAAGGGGCACAAGCTCGGTGCCAGTCTGTTCCGCGGCAGACGTCAAGGCTTTCACCTCGCCGATCGTGTGCAGCCATGGATCGAAGGCGAGGCGCGCGCCCTTGCCGAGATTGGCCTTGATCCATTTCGGCGGCGGGTTGTCGACCAGGCTATCGATGGTGAAGATTTCCGGGTCGGTCTGGTCGCCGACCTGCAGCGTGTAGCGGCCGTCGACGAAGATGATGGCGCGTTCCCTGAGCACGATGGCGACGCCTGCCGAGCCGGAGAAGCCGGTCAGCCATTTCAGGCGCTCCGAGCGGGCCGGCACATACTCGCCCTGGTGCTCGTCGGCGCGCGGCACGATGAAGCCGTCCAGACCTTGGCCCGCCAGCCATTCGCGCAGCCGCGCCACGCGCTCGCGACCCAGCGAGGGGTCACTGACTTCGTCAAAATCCTGAAACATGTGCTTCGGCTTTCCGCATAGAAAACTGGCGAGGAACTTATCCGCCGTGCCAAAGCGTTGCAACGCAATGGTGTTTGCGCAAAACGCGCGAAGGCATGCGGCAACGGATGGCAGGCATGCATCGTTGGCCCTGCTCCAGGGGCGGCGAAGCACCTATCTCTAAGGCGTGGAGGAGAGTTGCAATCGCGTTCGAAAGGAGAGCGACATGACTTCGGCCGCCCCCAAGAGCGGACTTTTCCGCAGCGCCCTCGATGCCTTCATGGAGGCACGCCAGCGTCAGGCCAACCGCTATGTCAGCGGCGTCCTGCTTTCGCTGGACGATGAGACGCTCCACAGGCACGGCTATGACCGGGCCGAGTTGAGCAAGCATGCGATCAGGCCCCGTTTCCCGTTCTGATTTCCTCAGCGCTTCAAATGGAGCGTCACCCATTCGCCGCGCGTGAGCGTGCGGACGTGGCGGAAGCTCTGTCCCGCATAGGCGGCGATGACGGCGTTTCGCTGGCGTACCAGAATACCCGACAGGATCAACGAGCCGCCTGAAGCGGCCGATCGTGCCATGTCGGGCGCCAGCCGCATCAGCGGCCGCGCAAGGATATTGGCGACGATCAGATCGAAGGGCGCGCGCGCCCGGAAAATCGGATCGGAGAAGCCTGGCGCGGTGCGCGTCTCCACATAGGCCGAGACCCTGTTGAGTCTCACGTTCTGGGCGGCGACCTTGGTCGCTATCGGGTCGATGTCCGTCGCCAGTACCGGGATATGCGCGAGCTTCGCCAGCGCAATGGCAAGCACGGCGCTGCCGGTGCCAAGGTCGAGTGCATTTCGCGGACGTTCCCGGCGCACGATCATTTCGATCATTTCCAGGCAGCCGGACGTCGTGCCATGGTGGCCGGTGCCGAAGGCAAGCCCGGCCTCGATCTCTATGGCGAGGTCGCCAGGGCGGCGCTTCAGCCGGTCGTGCGAGCCGTGCACCAGGAACCGGCCGGCGCGGACCGGTTGCAAGCCTTCGAGCGACCGGGCTACCCAATCGATGTCTGGCAGGACTTCGCGGCCGATATCGGCGTCGATTCCGACAGCAGCCATGACGGCGCGCAGGCGGCGTTCGATCCCGTCAACCTCATCGGTGGCATAAAGCGAGACTTCCTTGATGCCGTTGGCCTCGTCGAGATCGAAGACCGACAGCGGCAGCCCGTCCTCCTCGAAAGCCGCTTCCATCGCCTCGAAAAGGCGATCCGCGCCGGCATTGTCGGTGGCGACGTGCAGTCGCGTCTGCGGCATTTTCAGCCCTCGGCCGCCAGCCGTTTCAGCTTGGTCAGCGCGGTGTCGGGATTCTCCTGATAGGCGATGGTGCCTGCAAAAGCCCCGTTGCTGTCCAGCAGGATGATGGATGCGGTGTGGTCCATCGTATAGTCGCCGCCCTCCAACTCGACCTTGCGCCAGTAGATGCCGAAGGCCTTGGCCATTTCATGGACCTTGCCAGGCTCGCCGGTGATGCCGGTGATGCGGTCCGACACGTTGCTGACATAGCCGTCGACGATCTCGGCGGTGTCGCGTTCCGGATCGACGGAGACGAAATAGGCGCGCAGGTCCTTGCCCTCTTCGCCGAGTTGCTTCAGCCAGCCGTCGAGCTCGAACAGCGTCGTCGGGCAGACCTCGGGACAGTGGGTGAAGCCGAAGAACACGGCGCTGGGCTGGCCGCGGAAGGCTGCTTCCGTAATCGGTTCGCCTTTCTGGTCGACCAGCGTGAAAGGCGCGCCGTAAGGCTCAGCCCCGCTGGACTTGCGATACCAGTCGAAGGTCAGGAAGCCGACGCCTGCGGCCATCAGGACGAGGATGCCGACGAGAATGCTGCGCATCATGCTGGCGGGTTCCGGTTGATTGCTGGGTCGAGGTTCAGAGGCACCATGCCAGCCCGGCCTCGACCGTCGCCATGAAGATGCCGGCGCCCTTGTCGATCCAGGACGCGAAGGCCAGCCCCGTCGCCGCGGCGAGCGCAGCCACGCCGAGCGTGAACTTCGCGGCTGTCGAGACGGGCATCTGGGAAAGCTGCTTCATATGCTTGATATAGCGTGAGGGGCGGCGGCGAAAAAGGGCCATGATGACGCGCCGCGTCGATCGGTCTTGCAACGCCGCGGGCAATAACCCAAGTCAAGCGCAGGCATTTTTGGAGATTTCGATGCGGCACATGCTCTTCTCGACCCTCGGTGCGCTGGCGCTTGGCGCCGTGGCCGGTCCGGCATCGGCGCAGCAGGTCGGCGAGGTCGGCGTCGACTGGTTGGGCAACGACATCATCGTCGAGGCGGTTAAGGACCCGAAGGTCGAGGGCGTCACCTGCCATGTCTCCTATTTCGACCGCGGCGTCATAGACCGGCTGCAGAAGGGCAACTGGTTCGAAGACCCGTCGGACACAGCCATCTCCTGCCAGCAGACGGGGCCGATCAGGATCGGCGACATCGATCTCGACGAGGGCGGCGAGGAGATATTCAAGCAGGGCATCAGCCTGATCTGGAAGCAGCAGGTGGTGAACCGCATCTACGACAGGGCGAACGATACGCTCGTCTATCTGGCGCATTCCCGGCAGGTACAGGACGGCTCGGCCAAGATGTCGATGACGACGGTGCCGCTCTACGGACAGGAGGTCGTCTGGGAGAAGGGCAAGCCGCAGTAGCTTGCCGGCGCGCGGCCGGCGGCGTAAATCCGGGGCATGGACAGACCGGAAGAGCTGCGTTTCAAGGATGCGGAACCGCGCATCCACCCGACGGCGGAGCTGAAATCCTGCCGGCTCGGACGCTATGCCGCGGTCGGCGAGCGTGTCGTGCTTCGCGAGGTGACGGTCGGCGACTTCTCCTATTTCGAGCGCAATGCCGAAGCGATCTATACCGAGATCGGAAAGTTCTGTGCGATCGCGGCCAACACCCGCATCAATGCGCTGGAACATCCGATCGAGCGCATCACGCAGCACAAGGTCAGCTACCGGCCGAACGAGTATTTCCGCTGGCTGGGCGTCGATGCCGCCTTCAGGGCGCGGCGACAGGGCAAGCGGGTGCGCATCGGCCACGATGTCTGGATCGGGCATGGTGCGGTGATCCTGCCGGGTGTCTCGATCGGCAATGGCGCGGTGATCGGCGCCAATGCGGTCGTCACCAGCGATGTCGATGCCTATGAGATCATGGCCGGCGCGCCCGCACGGCGCCTGCGCCAACGCTTTGCGCCGGAAATCGCCGGGCGCATCGAGGCGCTCGCATGGTGGGACTGGCCGGT
>JALYWP010000239.1 GCA_030852655.1 Pseudomonadota bacterium
GGAGGTAGCCGCCGCTGTGCCTGACAGCGACAAGGCACTGAAGGTGTCGGCATTCCTCGCGTGCCGCGACATCGACGACGTCTATTTCGACAAGCCCTACTATCTTGCGCCCGCCGACAGAACGGCCAACGAAGCGTTCGCGCTCATCCGCGATGGGATGCGCAAGAAGAACGTCGCCGCTATCGCACGGACCGTATTGTTTCGCCGGGTGCGAACCGTTCTGATCCGCGCACACGACGATGGGCTCATCGCAACGACACTAAACTTCGACTACGAGGTACGCTCTTCGAAGGAAGCGTTCGAGGACATCCCGGCAATGAAGATCAAGGGCGAGATGCTGGAACTCGCCGAGCACATCATCAAGACCAAGATGGGCAAGTTCGACGTCTCCAAGTTCGATGATCGCTACGAGGCGGCTCTGGCGGACCTTGTCAAAGCCAAGCTCAAGGGCAAGAAGATCGAGCCCCGCAAGGAGGCCAGGGACGACAAGGTCGTCGACTTGATGGCTGCTCTGCGTGAAAGTGCCGGCCGAACCGGCAAGAAGCCGTCCAGAACCGCCGCAAAGAAGAAGACTGCCAGCAGAGACAAAGCCGAATCGCGCAGGAAGGCAGGCTGACCAAAGACGCGCACCGGAAAGGCTGCTTAGTCCTTCTTGCGCTTTCCCCCTGACGCGATGCTCCTTTTCAGCGCATCCATGATGTCGATGACGTTGCTCGGTTGCTCTTCCGGCTCGGCCTTTGCCTTGGCAGGACGTTTGCGGCCCTTCTTCTTGGCGTCAATGATTTTCAGGAGCTTGGCCTGGACGGGATCGGCCACCATCTCGGGGTTCCACGGGGCGGTTTGCTCCTCGATCAGTCTTGTCACGAGCTTCATGAGCGCCGGATCGGCCTTCTCCTTTCCGATGCCCTCGAAATAGTCCTCAGCCTCGCGCACCTCGTCGCCATAGCGCAGGGTCCACAATACAATCCCCTTGCCGCGCGGTTCGAGCATCACTGCCCGCTCTCGACGGTAGAGCACGAGACGTGAAATCCCCACCGTGCCGGTCGAAGCCATGGCGTCGCGGATCACCGAGAAAGCCTCCTCCCCTACCTCATCGTCCGGCACCAGATAGTGGGGTTTGTCGAACCAGATCCACTCGATGCTGTCGGCGGGAACGAACATCTCGATGTCGATGGTACGCGTGGTTTCCAGCGCCACCGCTTCGAGTTCCTCATCCTCGAGCAGCACATAATCTTCCTCGCCGCGAGGATACCCCTTTACTTCGTCGTCCTCGGCGACGGGTTTGCCGGTGACCGCGTCGAAATACTGGCTGACGACCCGGTTGCCGGTCTTCTCGTTTAACGTGTGGAAGCGGACCTTTTGCCTCTCGCTCGTTGCAGGCATCATCGCGACGGGGCAAGTCACGAGAGACAGCTTGAGATAGCCCTTCCAGAATATGCGTGGAGCCAAGGCGCCCCCCTCTCCGAGGTATCACGAGAAACGCCACAAGGCGCACTTCGTTCCGGACGGCCTTGCCGAGGCCGGGGTGTTGATTTCGCTGAGAACTGACCCGGGATTTTCGCCGGGAAGTGACCCGCCTTCCTGTATGGTTGGGTCTCAGGTTTCGGTCAGGGCGCGGCTTTATCCTTTCTTTTGGCTGTGCCTTGGAGGAACTGTTTTTGAAGCGGAAGCTGTCGTCAGCGGTCTCCAGAATGTGGCTGTGATGAGTCAGCCGATCGAGCAGCGCGCTTGTCATCTCGGTGTGTTGTCGGATTGCCGATTGGAGATCGCTTCCCTACCTCCCGTCCATGGATGCAAAATACATGACCTTGGGCGTAGTGCTCGGCGTCGTGGTCGGCGCCGCCATCGACAACATCGCCACGGGCATCGGCGTGGGAGTCGCACTCGGCATCGCTGCTGGACTCGCGGTCAAGTCCCTTGGCCGCAATCGATAGCCGTTGTCCTCAGATGGGCTTCACCAGCTTCAGCATGTCGTCCTGGAAGCCGTACTTCTGGTAGACCTTCCTGGCGCGATCATTGGTTGCGAACACGTAGAGCATGATGCCCGTCGCCCCGTTCTTCTGGGCCCATGTTTCGATGGCTTCGAGCAGCTTGCGGCCTGCCCCGCGGCCTTCAAACGCCGGATCGGTCGCGAGGTAGTACAGGTGGCCCTGCGGCTCGCCAGAGAAGAAGTCCGCATCCATACCGGCATGGGCGTACCCAAGGAGTTCACCCCCATCTCCTTCACAGACAAGTACTGCGTGATCCTCCGGCATGGCACCGTCATATGCCTCTACGGCATTTTCCAGCTTTTCCGACAGCGGTGCCGCGTCTCGCCACTCGGGCAGAGGCTGGTCCTGGAGACGTGCCGCTAGCGTCTTGATCGCAGCGGCGTCGTGGGGAAGCGCTGATCTGATCCTCATCGATTATCTCCATGAATGAGTCCTGGGCAGGCTGGGGAAGCGATTCCTTTGGCCATTCTATGGCTGAGGGAAAAGGTTGGCGCTGTTGGGCGAGGTGGGTGGCGGCAGTTCAGCAGCCGCCCCTTTTTCAAACCTGGGAACCGGGCTCGTGGGACTGTCAGGAATTCTGTGCGCGAGGCTTGTTTGCGCTTTGGCTGACAGACCTCTCGCCGAAGACAATGGCGCACTGGGTCTTGGCCTCGCACTCACTGCGGAGCCACGGCCGCTTGGTTCACGCCCGGATATGGCAACTGCAGCAGCTTCGTTGCCGCATTGTCACTCGGGGACTATCCCCGATACGAACGCGGCGCACAGCTTCAAATTCAGCTTCGATGGTCTTCGGATTGCGCGGTTCGTTGCCGAACGTGCGTTGAGGTTGCCATGAACTCCGGCGCAACCGCCGGTCGCCACTCCGCTTCGAGTTTAGCGACGGAGCCTACAACACCCGTCCGCGGTTGAGGATTTGGATTGGATCCAGTGCCTGTTTGACCGCCGCCATCAGCGCCAATTCCGGTGGCGTCCGCGTCAGGCCGAGATAGGGCCGCTTGGCGCGACCGATGCCGTGCTCGGCCGACACCGAGCCGCCAAGCGCCTTGGTGCGGCTGTAGACGACCTCCTCGATGGCGTGATGCGAAGCATCGGTGAACTCGGCCGGGATGACTGTCAGATGGATGTTGGAGTCGGCCAGGTGGCCGAACGCCACCCAGGTCACGCCGGCGAAGGCTGCCGGTATCTCCTGCCGGAACGCATTGATTGCGTCGTTCATTCGGTCGAGCGGGATCGAGATGTCGAATGCGACGCCCTTGCCGAAGTGGCGGTCATATTCGTAGACGCTTTCGCGCAGGGCCCAGAGGTTCCTGCGTTCGGCTTCCGACTTCGCCACCACGGCGTCAAGGACAAGGCCCTCCTCATAGAGCCCGGCCAGCACCGTGTCGAACAGGTCGCCGCCGCCTGCGCCCATCGGCGCCTCGATCAGCAGATAGAGATCCCGGCCCCGTTCGAGCGGGGCGGCAACGCCGACCGTCTTCGTGGCGATGTCGTAGAACTCGTTCCACATGGCCTCGAAGACCAGCAGACCGGCGGGCAGCGCCCGCTCCAGCCTGCGCAGCACGGCGAGAGCGTCGGATGTCGAGCCGACCGCGACGAGAGCCGAACGAACGCCGACCGGCCGCGGGTGCAGCGCCAGCGTGACCCGGGTGACGATGCCAAGCGTGCCTTCCGAGCCGATGAACAGCTGGATCCAGTCGTAGCCGGCGTTGTTCTTCATCATCTTGTTGAGCGAGCGCACGACCGTGCCGTCGGCCTTCACGACCTCGAGCCCCAGCACGTTCTTGCGGGTCATGCCGTAGCGCAGCACCTGGTTGCCGCCTGCATTGGTGGCGACGTTTCCGCCGATCGTGCAGGAGCCCCGCGCTCCAAGGTCGATGCCGCACATCAGTCCGGCTGCCTCGGCCGCCTGCTGCACCACCTGGAGCGGCGTGCCGGCAAGGGCGGTCAACGTCCCGCTGCTGAGATCGACCTCCTCCACGCCGACCATCTTCTCGAGCGAGATGGCTACCTCGTCCTTGCCGGGATGGGCGCCTCCGGCAAGACCGGTAAGCCCGCCTTGGGTTACGACCGGCTGGCCATGACGGTGGCAGATGGCAAGCGCCGTTGAAACGTCATCCGTCGATGCCGGAAGCACCAGGGCAAGCGGTTGAGCCGGCTCCATCCCGGCAGCGTCCGCCCGGTTGCGGGCTGGAATGTCCGGCCCCGTCCGGACCTTCGCCGGGCCCAGGGCCGCAACCAGTTCGTCAACCGCCGCATTCGTCATTGAAGTTCACCCTTGCCCCAGCATCGACATTTTCGTGGCAGCAACGTTCGCCGTCGATACCGGCTGCAACGCCCCGCGGCCCGGCCATATTGCCGGGGCCACGCGAATTCAAGGTTAGTTCAGCGTGGACACGACCTTTTCCGCCAGTTCGATCGTCCGGTCGATTTCCTTGTGCGTGTGAGCCAGGGAGATGCTGCCCTGCTTGGTGATCACCGGAAACTGGAAGACGCCTTCCTCGATCAGCGCCCGGCGAAACGAGATGTCGCGTTCGGCGTCGTGGTGGAGAGCGATGTCCCGCCAGCTGACCGGTGCATGATCCATGAAGTAGATAGCGAAGGCCGAACCCTGGCGCACGATCGTGGTGGCATAGTTGCGGGTCGCAAATACTTTCTTCAACCCGGCTTCGAGCCGGGCGCCGAGGCGCTCCAGTTCGGGGTAGACCTCCTTTTCCCTCGTCTTGAGCCGCGTCAGACATGCCTTTGCGGCGGCGACATTCACGGGATGCCCGTTATAGGTTCCGGCGACGGCCACGCGCCTGGCCGGAGACGGGTCGCTGCACAGTTTCATGATGTCGCGTTTGCCGCCGACGACACCCATCGGATAGCCGTTCGCCACCGCCTTTCCGAAGGTGCAAAGGTCGGGCGTCACCCCCGACAATGCCTGGTAGCCACCGAGCGCATGACGAAAGCCGGTCTTCACCTCGTCGAAAATCAGGACGGTGCCGTATTTGTCGCAAAGCGCGCGCAGGCCTTCCAGATAACCGGGAAGCGGCTTCACGATTCCGACGTTCTGCAAGATGGGCTCGAGGATGAGCGCGGCTACGTCGCCCTTGGCAAGGGTGCGTTCGGCCGCTTCGAGATCGTTGTACTCGATCGCGCGCACGACCTGATCGATGACCTTGGGGACACCCGCCGTCATGACGCTGAGAGGATATTCCTCGCCCGGCTTGTGCGGTTCGACGAAGGACGCCGAGTCCATCAGATTGTAGCTCACGTAGTCGAGACAGCCATTGTAGCCGCCCTGCATGACGACGACGACATCGCGCCCCGTGTAGGCACGGGCGAGACGCAGCGCATACCCCACCGCTTCGGATCCGGTGCTGGTGAGTTGCAACTGCTCGAGACCCGGCACGCACTCGACAAGGAGTTCGGCAATTTCGGCTTCCCAAGGCATCGTTCCGGCGCCGATCAGCGAGGCGCCGGAACGGATCGCCTCAATGACGGCCTCGTCCACCTCGGCATCGCCATGCCCGAACAGATAGGGCGCGAAACCGGCGTGGTAGTCGATGTATTCCTTGCCGTCCGCATCGTAGAGATAGGCGCCCTTGGCGCGAACGAACAGCTTCGACGGATTGATGGCGCGGTTGAGCGACATCGTGCCACCTGCAATATACTGGCGCTGCCTCTCGACGTTCTTGCGAAGTTCTTCTGACATGCACCTGTCTTTCAATGTTTCGTTGGGAATACGTGAGTGAAACGCGACCGCAGGCCGCAGCCAAAGCCCGATTTGTCTGGAAAGAATGCAAGAGATTTAACGTTAAGTCAACGCGCGGCAAGGACGAAATGCACCGAATATACGGCCGTGCATTCGGTTGACCTCGGCTTCGGCGTAGGCCATCGACGGGAGAAGCGATAGAAGGGACGGCCTTTCCGGTTGCGGATCGATCCTGGTTGGCGTCCCTCTACAACCCTGGCCGCTGACGGAAAAGTTCGAAAGGATGAGACAAGTGGGCATGGCGAAAAGACCGGGAGCACGCCGCGCCGTAACCATCAAGGACGTGGCTCGCGAGGCCGGCGTGTCCGCCATGTCCGTGTCGAACGTGC
>JALYWP010000240.1 GCA_030852655.1 Pseudomonadota bacterium
TCACGTTCCTTCTGTGGATTTGCAGCGTAACCTCGCTGATGCCGAGTTCGGCCGCCGCTTGCTTGTTGAGGAGGCCGCTGACCACCAGTGGGAGCACCTCGCGTTCGCGTGGTGTGAGGTCAAGATAGCGTTGTCGGAGCGCGTCGAGATCGGCGCGCCCGGCTCTCGCCCGGCGGTCCTGCTCGATCGCCACCCGCACGGCGGCCATGAGGGCCGCGTCGCTGAACGGCTTGGTCAGGAAATCCAGGGCGCCATCCTTTATCGCACGGACGGACGACGGAATGTCGCCGTGTCCCGTGATGAAGACGATAGGTGGATGCTGGCCTTCGGCGATCTGCCTTTGCAGGTCGAGACCGTTGATATCAGGCAGTTCGACGTCGAGTACGAGGCAGGCCGGCAGGTCAGGCTTTTCTGCGCGGACGTAGTGGCCGGCCGAGCTGAAGGCGATCGCGCGCATGCCGTGTGACTCCAGCAACTCGCCGAGTGCTTCCTGGATGCGTTCGTCGTCGTCAACGATGAAGACAACGTGGTCCTGTGTCATCATGCCAGGACTTTCGCTTCAGCCGGCAGGGTGAATATGAGCTTCGCTCCTCGCGGCTTGTTGCTTTCCGCCCACAATCGCCCGCCGTGCGATTCGACGATCGATCGGCTGATCGCGAGCCCCATACCCATGCCGTTTTGCTTTGTCGTCACGAAGGGCTCGAAGATCCTGTCGGGATCATCGAAGCCCTTGCCGTGATCGCCGATCTCGATCCGAATGCCCTCGGCGGTCCAGCCGGCGCTCAGGCGAAGCACCCTGTCATTCGCCACATCTTCCATCGCTTCCATGCCGTTGCGCATCAGGTTGACGAGCACCTGCTGGATCTGGGTTCGATCGAGGACCACTGCCGGGAGGTCGGCTTCGACGTCTACGATCATCTGGATGCGGCGCTGCGAAGCCTCCTCGGCCATCAGGTCGCGCGCCTCCGCAATTACGCTGCCGGCAATGGCGGTACTGCGGGACTCGGTGGATTGCTTGAACAGCGCCCTTATCCGGCCGACCACGTCGGCCGCGGAATTGGCGTCCCGGATGATGCGCTCGGCGGTGAGCCTCGCGCGCTCGATATTGGGTGGGGTCGAAGACAGCCAACGATGGCATGCGTGGGAATTTGCAACGATGGCGGCGAGAGGCTGGTTCACTTCGTGGGCAATAGAGGCCGACAGCTCCGCGAGGCTCGCCGCCTGGCTTGCTCGCGAAAGCCTGTCTTGAGCCAGGCGCAATGCTTGCTGCACCCGCACCTCCCGGTCGATGTCCAGGCAGATGACGTTCCATTGGACGATCGAGCCTTCGGCGTCGCGCATCGGCGCGGCGCGAGTCTCTACCCAGCGATATTCGCCGTCGGCGCGCCGCAGGCGGTGCCGGCGCGCATATGGCTCGCCGGTGGACAGCGAGTGGGCATAACTCTCCTTGACGCCCGCCAGTTCGTCGGGATGAACCGCCGTGTCGAGCGTTCCGGCCAGCCGGGATTTTCCGTTGCCGTCCAGCTGTTCCAGCTCGTAGCCGAGGAATTCTCGGAGCTGCCGGCTGCGGTAGACAGGCTCGCCATCGGGCGCGGCGCAGTCGATCATCGCCGGCAGTGTTTCGACGAGTTGCCAGAGGAAGCGTTCTCTCTCGAGCAACGCTTCCTGCGACGCCACGTGATCGTGGATATCCACGTTGGCGCCGTACCATCGGATGATGCGGCCATTTTCGTCGCGGAGCGGATCGGCATGGCCTTCCGTCCAGCGGTATTCACCATCCGATCGACGGTTGCGGAATTTCTGCTCGAAGCGCTCGCCGGTCTGGAAGGAGTGCGTTAGTCCCGCCAGGAGGCTGGCCCTGTCATCGGGATGGACGATGGTCTGGATGGCGCTCGGCAGGCCGCTGTCGGCGTCGAAATCCTCCAGCTTCAGGCCGATATAGTCCATCATCGTCTTGTTGATGTAGGCCGGGTCGCCGTCGGGCGAGACGCACCATATCTGCACGGGCACGGTGTCGACGAGTTGGGCAAGCTCGCGCTCCCGGTGGCGCAAGGCCGCTTCGGCGCGTTTGCGTTCCGTCAGGTCGAGAATATAGGCGACCCCCTGCCTTGACTGGCCCTCGAAGCACGCAGCCCCGATCAGCACAGGCACCCGGCTGCCATCCTTCCTGAAATACTCCTTCTCGCGGGGTTGCATCACGCCGGTCCTCGCGAGTTCCTCGGCCTCGTCGCGGGCATGCACCTCCTGCCATTCCCGAGGCGTTATGGCCAACCAGTTGATCCCGGCATTCAGTTCCTCGCGATCGTATTGGATCATGCGGAGAAACTTGTCGTTGGCGTCAATGAGCCGCCCGTCGAGGTCCCAGATAACGATTCCGATAATGTCTGAATCTACAAGTCTCCTGATCTGCCCCTCGCTGCGCCGCAGCGCCTCTTCGGCCTTCACCTGGTCGTCTATGTCGTGGCAGAGGCCATACCACTGGACGATGCGCCCATCCTGGCCCCGCATCGGCTCGGCCCGACTGGACATCCAGCGAAAGACGCCGTCGGCGCGGCGCAAGCGGTAGCGCATCGCGAAATCTTCGCCCGTGGCCAGGGAGCGCCGGAGAGCGTCGCCGAAGCCCGCGGCGTCTTCCGGGTGAACGGTCTCCACCAGCGCCTCCAGCCGCGTCGCTCCCGGCCTGTCCAGATCGGCGACGCCCAGGCCGATGAAATCGACCATGCGCTTGTTGAAGAAGATCGGCTCGCCGTCGGGAGTGAGGCGCCAGACGTGACTGGGCACCATGTCGACGAGCTGAGAGAATTCCTGCTCCCGGTCGCGAACCGCCTCTATGCTTTGCCGCAATGTGCGCACCGCCAACCGGTGCTGGTGGGATATGGCGGCCACTATGAGAGCGGAAACCGCCGAGATCGCCAGAAAGAGCTGCAGCATGACCTGCCGTTGCCTCTGGGATTCGGGCTCGCCGACAAACTGGCTGTCGCCAGTTATCGTGAGTATCATCGTGATGAGGGCAAGAAGCGTCAGGGCGACGGCGGCGCCCCTGAATTCGAAGCGCGCTGCGAGCCAGAGAAGCGGCGGCAGGATGATATAGGGGGAAGGTAGATACCCGTCGCTCAGCGAAAGCGCGGCGACCCCCAGAAATACCAGGCTGAGCACGCCGGCTTCCGCCCATTGTGCGGCGGAGAGTTGGGCCTTGTCGCGCCAGTACTGGATCGCGACCAGGGCAAGCGGCGTCACCAGCAGGATTCCAGTCGCGTCGCCGATCCAGAACAGCGGCCATACCGCCGTGAACGTCTGCGATTCCACGCCGAACCAGGCAAGCGTGGCACTTCCGACGGTTGCGCTCACGAGCGGCGCGACGCCGGCACCGAGCGCGACAAAGGCCAGCACTTCCCGCAAGGTTTCCAGACGCACCGGGCGCCCGCATGCGCGGTTCACCAGCATCGCCCCGACCACCGCTCCAAGGGCATTGCCGACATAGATCAGGAAGCCGGCGGGCAATGGGCTGTGGAACCACACGAACTGCGCGAACATCTCGGCGAGACAGCCCGCCAAGATCCACCACGGCCAGGTGTAAGGAGAGGTCAGAACGAGTGTCGCGATGAAGACGCCGCCAGGCGGCCAGATGGACACGGTAATTCCGGGAACGATCGCGAAGGCCTGTGCAAATCCGCAGCCCAGCACATAGGCCGCGAAGAACAGCGCCAGGTGCAGGAAGCGGGGACGGTGCGACCAGACGGACATCGTTGCTTTCTCCTGTCGGGCAAGCAAAGCATGGAGACTGTCAGCGCTGCGTATAGCACTTGTGTTTGATGTCTGGATCTGCGCTGGCCGGGTCACGCCTCACAATAACTTCGCCGTGTCGCAACCGCACCTCATGGAAATCCATGAGGTTCAAGCGAAGCGAAGCGCACACCTAGCCTTGGGGATGATGCCCCATAGACCACCCGAGTGGAGACTTGGACCTCCGCATGATGGCCCGGCTCTGGTCATCCAGGCATGTTTTGCGAGCGATCAACGCTTTCAACGGAGACAGATATGAATATCGCTACGAAACCGCCGGTGCAGGCCGGGGCGCCGAACGAGCCTCGCGTCAACTGGGCCGAGCAATCTCCCGAACTCGCGAAGAAATTCACCGAGGTCGTCCTGGCTCTCCGTACAAGTTCGATCGAGGAGCCCATCCGCGATCTGGTCAACATTCGCGCTTCGCAGTTGAACGGCTGCGCCTTCTGCCTCGACATGCACGTCAAGCAGGCCAAGCTGCACGGAGAGCGCGAACTGCGCGTCCATCACCTGGCGGCGTGGCGGGACTCGCCCCTTTTTGCTCCACGCGAACGCGCCGCGCTCGCGTGGACCGAAGCACTTACCAGGCTGCCGGACCAAGGGGTTCCGGACGAGATCTATGACCGTGCCCGCACCCAGCTGTCGGAAAAGGAAATCTCCGACCTCAGCTTCGCTGTCATGGTGATCAATGCGTGGAACCGCCTCAATGTCGGCTTCAAGACCGTGCCAGGTTCTGCCGACGCAATGTATGGCCTCGACAAGGCCGGCCTGAAGTAGCGGAAGATCGGGTGCCGATCCCTGGCGGTCGAGTATTTCGAACGCCAGGGATCGTGCTCGGCGAACGGAGCCGAGGTATGGCAATGCTGATATCCTCAGATCTCGCCAGCCTGGCGCGGGCGAACGCCGTCCAAAAACACCTTCACGGCAGAGCCGACCGCCTCTCGGGCCTCATCGGCCGACGGCGCCGGACGAAGTCCGAGAACGACCTGCAGATGAAGGTTGTCGCGGATCATGCCGACGAAGTGGCCGGCCAGCTGCAAGCAATCGTCGGCGCGGATTTCCCCGCGCTCCTGGGCGATCCTGAGAACGTCGGCAAGCCGCAACGTCGTGCGTCCCGGACCCTGTTCGTAGAACGACTTCACCAATTCGGGAAAACGATAAGCCTCGGTGACGCCGATCCGGTAGATGCCGACCACCGTGGGCGACATGTAGACGTCCATCAGACGCTCCCCGAACGAAATCAGCGTCGTCCGCAGATCGCTTCCCCCGAGGCTGTCGATTGCGAGACTCGAAAGCGCTCGGTCCGCGCTCTCCGTGACAATGGCGGTGAACAGACCCTCCTTGCTGCCGAACTCGCTGTAGATGTTGCGCTTCGATCCACCTGCTCGATCGATAATCGCGTCGATGCTGGCCGCCACATAGCCTTGCTCGAAAAAGACGTCTGCGGCCGCTGCAAGGAGCGCGTCGCGTCGACTGCCTCCACGCCCGCTCTTTGTCTTGATCACAGCCAGACCTCATCGAAAAACGTACCCTTGACTGGTAACGAACATTACCCTAACCGTCAAACGGTAACGCTCATTACCGGAGGGCGGCCATGACAGCGCCCGGAAAGAAGAAGATCATCGGCTTGGTGCTCTGCCTTGGTGCCGTGGTGATCGTGGCCGCTGCCTGGGCGCGCTCGCATGACGAGGCTTCGACCGACAACGCCTATATCCGCGGCGATGTCACCTCGCTCGCATCGAAGGTTGCGGGCTACGTC
>JALYWP010000260.1 GCA_030852655.1 Pseudomonadota bacterium
AGCTTGGTCCTGACCCTGTCCTCGGTGAGCACGCGGAAGGCATGGCGCACCATGGTGGTGCGGGCCACCTCGCCGAACGTGCCGATATGCGGCAGGCCAGACGGCCCATAGCCGGTTTCGAACAGCACCGTCTCGGGAAAGCCGCGGCCCTTGTAGCGGGCGATGATCTTCCTGGCTTCCTCGAAGGGCCAGGCGCGGCTTTCGTGTGCCGCCGCGAGCATTTCGGGGTTGAGATCGATGCTGGCTGGACCCGCCATGGCTGAAATTCCGGTGCTTTGTCGATTTTTCGCCGGCCGTGCCGGACTTTCGGCATGCTCTATGGAACCAACGGGGTTACGTCAACGCAACAGAAGTTTTTCGTTGCGGGCGGGCCTGCGGCTTCCTAGCTGTGAGGGATTGATCGAGGGAGTAGGGGATGAAGAAGCCGACCGCACACGAGGCGCTGATCTACCTGATGGTGGTTACCTCCGCCTCCGATCGCGACATGACCGATGTCGAACTGGCCCGGATCGGCGACGTCGTGAAGTCATGGCCGATCTTCGACGGATTCGATGCGCACAGGCTCGTCAGGGTTGCGCAGGACTGCCAGGAGTTGCTGCACGAGCAGGGCGGTCTGCAGAAGGTCATTTCCCTGGCCCAGGCCGCCATACCCCTGCATCTCCACGAAACGGCCTATGCCGCGGCCTTCGAGGTCGCGACGGTCGATCTCGAGATGCGCATGGAGGAGCTTCGGGTGCTTCAGCTCCTGCGGCACGATCTGGCCGTCGACCCTCTGACCGTGGCTGCCATCGAGCGAGCGACCAAGGCAAGGCACCGTAGCCTCACCTGAGAGGCGCGGACAACCTGCAGCAGGATCTGTCGCCCCCTCCGGCCCTTCGGGCCACCTCCCGCTTGAAGGGGAGGTGGCTTCGCGAAGCGCGGTGGGCGGATGACGATACGGTTGAGATGTCCTGCCTTGGAGCGAGCCGCTCAATTCGCCGTGGCAAACTCCGCCGGGTCGAACTCGTACTCCTTCGAGCAGAACTCGCAGGCAACCGAGATTTTCCCTTCCTCGGTGCTCTCGACGATCTCCTCGGCGGTGAAGTTTTCGAGGATGCCGCGGATGCGGTCGCGCGAGCAGGAGCATTCGTCGGCGACATGCACGCCCGGAAAGACGCGCACGCCGTTCTCGTGGAACAGCCGGTATAGCAACCGCTCCGGCTCGATGGTCGGGTCGATCAACTCGCCCGGCTCGATCGTGCCGGCCAGGGCCTGCACCTCACGCCACGCATTGTCGACGGGCGCTTCCTGTTGCGGCGCACCGTCGCCACCCGGCAGGTCTCCCACGCGAAGCCGCTCCGGCGCCTCGGGCAGGAACTGCGCGATCAGCCCGCCGGCCCGCCAATGCTCGCCTTCGCCGGGGCGAACCAGCTTGGCGACCTGCAGCCTGATCTCGGTCGGAATCTGCTCCGACTGGCGGAAATACGCGTGCGCAGCCTCCTGCAGGGTTGCGCCGTTGAGTTCGACGATGCCCTGGTAGCGCTGGGTGTACTCGCCCTGGTCGATGGTGAGCGCAAGCACGCCCTGTCCGAGCAGCGTCTGAGGCGCGGTTTCCCCGGCAGCGGCCAGCGCCTCCAGCCGATCGGCGTCGAAGCGCGCATAGGCGCGCAGCGAGCCGGGCGTCGTGAAGTCGGCGACAAGCATGTCGACCGGACCGTCGGTGCGCGTCTGCAGGATGAACTTGCCCTCGAACTTCAGCGACGAGCCGAGCAGCACCGCGACCACGCAGGCCTCGGCGAGCAGGCGCGCGACGGGCTCGGGATAGTCGTGGCGGCCGAGTATGCCGTCGAGCAGCGGCCCGAGCTGGATGACGCGGCCGCGGGCGTCGAGCGGGCCGACCTCGAAGGGGACGACGTGGTCGTCGCCGGCATAGCCGAAGTCGCCGAGCTTTCTGGTCTGATCAGGCAATTTCAAGGTTTCCAACATGACACATCTCCGGCGGCCAGCGCCCCCCGTCACGGACGGACGCGCTTCCAGACGCCATTTTTTCTGGTGATGCGCCGGAGATAGGCATCACCGGCGCCACCTTCAAGCGGCGACCTTCAAGCGCCCAGGCACCAGGCGAGCACCGCCTTCTGGGCGTGCAGCCGGTTCTCGGCCTCGTCGAAGACCACGGAATGGGGGCCGTCGATCACCTCGTCGGTGACCTCCTCGCCGCGATGCGCCGGCAGGCAATGCATGAACAGCGCGTCGGGAGCCGCCTTCGCCATCAGCGCCGCATTGACCTGGTAGGCACCGAAGACGTTGTGGCCGCGGGCACGATGCTCCTGGTTCATCGACACCCAGGTGTCGGTGACGACGCAGTCGGCGCCGCTGACGGCCTCTTCGGGCGAATGGGTCAGCCGAACCGTGCCGCCATTGGCCTTCGCCCACTTGACGTACTGCTCCTGCGGCTCGCTGCCTTCGGGAGTGGCGACGTTGAGATCGAAGGAGAAGCGCGCCGAGGCCTCGAGCAGCGAATGCAGCACGTTGTTGCCGTCGCCCGTCCAGGCGAAGGTCTTGCCGGCGACGGGACCGCGATGCTCCTCGAAGGTCATGATGTCGGCCATCAACTGGCAGGGATGGGTGTCGTCGGTCAGGCCATTGATGACGGGTATGGACGCATGTTCGGTGAGCTCGATGAGCCGCGCGTGATCGGTGGTGCGGATCATGATGGCGTCGACATAGCGCGACAGGACCTTGGCCGTGTCGGCGATGGTCTCGGAGCGGCCGAGCTGCATCTCCGTGCCGGTCAGCATGATGGTCTCGCCGCCGAGCTGGCGCATGCCGACGTCGAAGGAGACGCGCGTGCGGGTCGAAGGCTTGTCGAAGATCATCGCGAGCACCTTGCCGTCGAGCGGTCTGGAGCGCTCGCCGGCCTTGAGGCGCGCCTTGCGCACGGCGGCGTCGTCGAGCATGCCACGCAGTTCGGCCGCCGAAACGGCTGACAGGTCGGTGAAATGACGGATATCGCCGGACATCGCTTGGCTCCGGATCAGTTCGAGGCGACGGCGAGCGACGCCGAAACGGTCTTGGCGCCGGCGCGGATGCGGTCGAGCGCCTCGCTTATGTCGGCGTCGGTGACGGTGAGCGCGGGAAGCAGGCGGATGACATTGTCGCCCGCCGGCACGGCCAGCAGCTTCTGTTCGCGCAGCGCCGCATTGACGCTCGTATTCGGCGCTTTGCATTTGATGCCGAGCAAGAGGCCGGAGCCGCGGATGTCCTCGATCACTTCGGGGAATTCGTCGGCGACGGAGGCGAGCCCCTGCTTGATCAGGAGCGCCTTGCGGTTGACCTCGTCGAGGAAGCCGTCGGCCAGCACCACGTCGAGCACGGCGTTGCCCACCGCCATGGCGAGCGGATTGCCGCCGAAGGTGGTCCCGTGGATGCCCGCCGTCATGCCGCTGGCGGCCTCGGCGGTGGCCAGTACGGCAGCCATCGGGAAACCGCCGCCGATGCCCTTGGCGACCGCCATGATATCGGGCGTGACGCCCGACCATTCATGGGCGAAGAGCCTGCCGGTACGGCCGACGCCGCACTGGACCTCGTCGAAGATCAGCAGCAGGCCGTGGCGGTCGCAGAGTTCGCGCAGACGCTTCAACGACTGCGCCGGAAAGACGCGGATGCCGCCCTCGCCCTGCACCGGCTCGAGCAGGATCGCGGCGGTCTCGGGGCCGATCAGCCGTTCGGCGGCGTCGATGTCGTCGAAGGGAACCTGGTCGAAGCCGTCGGCCTTCGGTCCGAAGCCTTCGAGATACTTTGCCTGGCCGCCGGCGGCGATCGTCGCCAGCGTGCGGCCGTGAAAGGCGCCTTCGAAGGTGATTGTGCGGAAACGCTCGGGATGTCCGGCGACATGGTGATAGCGGCGCGCTGTCTTGATCGCGCCCTCGATCGCCTCGGCGCCGGAATTGGTGAAGAATACCTTGTC
The DNA here is from genome assembly GCA_030852655.1 of Pseudomonadota bacterium. GTDB lineage: Bacteria > Pseudomonadota > Alphaproteobacteria > Rhizobiales > Rhizobiaceae > Mesorhizobium_K. The sequence goes on from JALYWP010000260.1 coordinate 3,947, forward strand.
GGCAAAGGTCGCCGCGACAAGCCTTTCGGCAAGGCGCGTCTGACCGGGGATCTCGTAGAGATTGGAGAGATGCCAGAGCTTTGCGGCCTGCTCGGTCAGCGCGGCAACGAGGTGCGGATGGCTGTAGCCGAGCGAATTGACGGCGATGCCGCCGCCGAAATCGAGGTAGCGCCGGCCGTCGTCCGTCACCAGCCAGCTGCCCTCGCCCCGCTCGAAAGACAGGGGCGCCCGCGCATAGGTATCGAAAAGCGCCGAACCGCTCATTATATGCGTCTCCGGAGCCGGTATCCGGGCGGTGCCGCCGAGGCGGTTCTGCTGCCCGAGATGCGGCCAAAAATCAAAAAGCCGCCCAAGCGGCGGCCGACCGCGATCATATTGTGGGTTTCGGCCATGAAGTCAACGAAAACCGTCGCGCCCGGCGCGTCGCAAACCTTCCCCGCTGATCCCGGAAATAGCCGGGCAAGTTGGGGAAAACTGCAAAAACCGATTCGTGTTGCATTTCGGACTCTTGTCACCGAGTCAGCCGATAGGGTAATTTGAAGCCAACCAAAAGACTATATCTCGTGCGGTTACCCTAATCCGAAGAGTATATGTGGTGTCGAACCCGGCAGCGCCGGGACGCCGATGGATTCCGGATTCCGCACGCTCACTGGAGCGCCCTAGCCATGAACTGGACCGACGAACGCGTCGAACTTCTGAGGAAATTGTGGTCTGAAGGCCTGAGCGCCAGCCAGATCGCCGCCCAGCTTGGCTCCGTCACCCGCAACGCCGTCATCGGCAAGGTGCACCGGCTGAAACTGTCGGGCCGCGGCCGCACCACGGCCGCCGCACCGCGGCAGAAGAAGGCCGTGTCGTCATCGGGCGGCAGCAAGAGTGTCAGCCGCGCGGCGACCGTCACGCGTTCCATCACCACCTCGATCGGCGCTACCGCGCTGCAGGCGCAGTTCGATGCCGTGCCGGTCGTTCGCTACCGGCCTGCCGAGGATGTCGTGGTGCCGATCTCACGCCGACTGCAACTGGTGCAGCTCTCGGAGCGCACCTGCAAATGGCCGAATGGCGACCCGCTGACGGAAGAGTTCTCCTTCTGCGGCAACGACACGGCCGAGACCGGCCCGTATTGCGGCTACCACTCCAAGATCGCGTTCCAGCCGGCGGCGGAGCGTCGGCGGAGCAGGTAAGGCAGTCGGCAACAAGCATTCGGCAGTAGCAGTAGAAGAAAAAAGCCGCGGTCTTATGTGACCGCGGCTTTTCTTTCGTACTGGCTTGTTCCTGTCGCCTATTCTCTATTGCCGACCTTCGCCCTCCAGTACCACCTCGTGGCTATTGTGCGCCGTCGGGCGCTCGAGCGGCATCTGCTCGCCGGCGACGGGTTTCGGCCGAATTCTCTGCCCGTCCATTCCGCGTTTTTCCCCAACTCCTCAACAGCGATCGAGAGCTTTCGCCGTTTCGTCGCGACCGCTCATTTTTCCTAGAAACCGAGCCGGTGGTGCAGGCTGTTCAACCCCTGCGCTC
>JALYWP010000264.1 GCA_030852655.1 Pseudomonadota bacterium
TCGTTCGAGGCGATCACAAGGCGCCTCGGCGTGCTGCATGCGCTCGCGCGGCTTTCGGTGCCCGTATGGAATTCCGCGCAGGCGATCGAGCGCTGCGTCGACAAGTCGATGACGACATTCCTGCTCCAGCAGGCGGGATTGCCGACGCCGCCGACATTCGCCGTCGAGGGCCGCGCGGCGGCCGAGGAGATCGCCGCGCGCGAGCTCGCAAGGACGCCGCTGGTGCTGAAGCCGCTTTTCGGCGCGCAGGGCCGCGGCATCAGGATGATAAACGCGCTCGCCGACCTGCCCGCGCCGGAAGACGTTGGCGAGGTCTACTACCTTCAGCATTATGTGCCCCGCGCCGGCCCGCCCTTCCGCGATTTCCGCGTCTTCGTCTGCGCCGGCAGGGTCGTGGCGATGATGAGCCGGCGCGGAGAGGACTGGATCACCAACGTCAACCGGGGCGCCGTGCCGGAGGAGATTTCCGGCCACGACGGGAATGAACTGGCGGACCTCGCCATCGCTGCCGCGAATGCCGTTGGAGCGGACTTCGCCGGCGTCGACATCGTGCCCGCCGCCGACGGCGCGTTGCTGGTGCTGGAAGTCAACAGCATGCCGGCCTGGTCGGGGCTGCAGTCGGTCGCCGCCGTGAACATCGCCGACGCGATCGCCGGGGCGTTGCTCGACTTCCTTGCCGATCGGGCAGCGGCGCCGGCCGTGCGCCCTCACCGCTTCGCCTCGCCGGCGAATTCATGAGGTTTTCACGCGACCAATTGCGCGCCGCCTATGAAGATGCGTGCCGGCGCGAGATCGAGGCACTGAAGCCCGGCAACGTCCATCTTTTTGCCGACGGACATTCCATGTCCGCTCAGCAGTTCCTCACCAGCGCAAGCGTCACCTCCGGCCCGCTGACCGATCCCAATTTGCCGGTCGGGCGGCGCATCCTCGAAGCGGTCAGGGCAACCCGCCTGGCGGTCGCGACCAACACCAATCTCGGCATCATCCTGCTTTGCGCGCCCCTGATCCGCGCCGCCGAGATGCCGGGCGGCGATTTGCGTGAAAATCTCGGCAAGGTTCTCGACGGGATGGATATCGAGGACACGGCTTGCGTGTTCGGGGCGATCCTGCTCGCCTCCCCCGGCGGGCTCGGATCGGCCGACGCGCATGACGTTCGCGGCACGCCGAAGGTCGGCCTCGTCGAGGCGATGCGCGAGGCCTCCGGACGCGACATGATCGCCCTGCAATACGCCACGCGTTTCGGCGACGTGTTCGGCATCGGCCTGCCGGCGCACGAAGCCGCGACCGCCCGCGGCGAAAGCGGCATGTGGCCGACCGTTTTCACCTATATGGCGTTTCTTGCCGGTTTCCCGGACAGCCACGTGGCGCGCATATACGGCGTCGAAATCGCCAGGAACATTCAGAAGGAGGCCGTCGACGTCAGCGCATCGCTCGAAGCGGTCGGCGACGAGGCCGCGCGGATTAGCCTGCTGATCGCTTTCGACCGGAGCCTGAAGGAGCGCGCCATCAACCCCGGCACCTCGGCCGATCTGACGGTGGCTAGTCTTTTAGTCCGGTCTTTGAGGTTCAACTTGCATAAAGGCTGCGTTGATGGTTGAATTTCATCCAGTGGGGGCAGGTGCTTCCGCGACTATCTAGCCAACCGGTCCGGCCTGTCCGGACGCTGCCAACAAGGATAGTCGTCCATCGAGCGCCCGCTCGGTTGCGGCGTCTTTGGACCTCATAACGTGGTTTCTTGGAGGAAATTGGCATGGCTAAAATCTCGAAAGTGATGGTTGGTGAATCTCTGGTCGGCGACGGCAACGAAGTTGCCCACGTGGACCTGCTCATCGGACCACGGGGAAGCGCAGTCGAAACGGCCTTCTGCAACGCGCTCACCAACAACAAGGACGGCTTTACGTCGCTGCTGGCGGTGATTGCGCCAAACCTTCAGTGCAAGCCCAACACGATCCTGTTCAACAAGGTCACCATCAAGGGTGCCAAGCAGGCCGTCCAGATGTTCGGCCCGGCGCAGCACGCGGTCGCCAAGGCCGTCCAGGACGCCGTCGCCGAAGGGATCATTCCTGCCGACGAGGCGGACGACGTGTTCATCTGCGTCGGCGTCTTCATCCATTGGGACGCCGCGGACGACGCCAAGATCCAGCAGTACAACTACCAGGCGACGAAGGAAGCCATCCAGCGCGCAGTCGAAGGCAAGCCCACCGCTGCCGAAGCGACCGCCGCTCGCGACCAGGCGAAGCATCCTTTCGCGGCTTAGACACGAGACAGCCCCGCACAGGCAAAACCCTCTGCCGAACCGGATGGTCTGTTGCGCCGGCTGAAGGCGTTTTTAGGCCTTTGACGCTACCCGCTCCGAGGAACGCGAACCACTTCGGAGCGGTGTCTTGCAAAAATCGCGCAGTTTCAGCGCCCGAGCGACGCGAGTTGCTCGGGCGTCAGCGTGCCGTTGTGAAGCGCGGTGGAGACAAGTGCTGCGCCGATACCGAGCGACGACAAGGCGCGGATGTCTGCCTCGTCGCGGACACCGCCCGCCGCTATCACGGAACGGTTTTTCGCCTTCCGCTTGATGTCCTCGAGTCGAGCGAAATCGGGGCCGGCAGCCGCGCCGACCATCGCCAGCGTCATGACGATCACCCGCTCCGGCCAGAGGTCAGGCTGGTCGAGCAGCGACGGCGGGCCACGAAACCCGTCGGCGAAGAAATCGAGCGACAGGACGAGGTCCGGATGATCGCGAAAACGGCGGAGCAACGTCTCGTCCCGTTGCGATTCGGAACCGAGCACCGGGCAGAGCGATGGTTCCGCAAGCGTTGCGGCCAGCGTCTGCGCATCGGCAATGCCGGCGTCCACCCAAAGTTCCGGCGCACCGTCCATGGCCCTCAGTTGCTCGAGAGCGGCCGTATTCGGGCCCCTGCCCTCTATGGCGTCGAGGTCGGCTATATAGAAGGTTCGGAAGGGGAAAAGCGTGCGCAGCCCGTCGGCCACGGCGACCGGATC
>JALYWP010000250.1 GCA_030852655.1 Pseudomonadota bacterium
CGGAAAGCCTCCTCAAACCCTCTTCGGCCGCCCGCGCGGTGGCCCGCGGAGCGCCCTTCATCGAGCGGGTCGACCTGCTGGTGAAACTGATTTCGCATCAGCTCGGCATGCCGAACGCCGAGATCGACCGTACGGTCGAGATCGTGGATCGCAAGCTGGACGAAAGGATCGTTCCCGGTTGACGGACGGGCAGGCAGCCGGACCGCGATTTGATCGGGCAAGACACGAAAAAGCCGGCCCAAGCGGACCGGCTGCATCAAAAGCCGAAGATCGGTTGTAGTGATTTGTACCGAAATTACCGGCCGTTGTTGAAACGCACCGGATCGATGCCGAGACGGCGCAGATCGCGTGCATTCGGCCGGCGGCCGTTCTCGTAGGCGGTCGCCGCGGAGATCGCGCTTCCCATGATGTTGAAGAACTCACCGATCCCGGTGTTACGGATGATCCTGCTCATTGCCTGCTCCTCTGTGTGTGCAATGCAGCATATAGGATGTCTTTGATATTTAAGTCAGATGGGTTGTTGCATGTGTGCCATGTGTGCAGTGCAAAGCTCGTTCCCGCGCGACATGGGAGGCGCTACAACGCGTGCAGGGCATGCGAAAGGTCTTGTCAGGCCGGAGCCGCTCCGCCATGATGTGGGGAATGGTGGGATGTGCTCGCGAGGGCATCCGTTCGAGCCCACTGACGAGGTGACATGCCGGCGTTCGATGCTTCTCCCGTAAAGACATTGTTCAAGGTGATGACGGCTTCACCGGGCGACATAAAGCTCGTGGCGCAGCGGCTGCACGATCACGCCTTCGAGCCGCGCCTTTCCGCAGAAGACACCAAGGAATTCATGGTTGCGCTGGGATATGAGAGCATCGACGCGTTCTGTGCCGATATCGGTCTTCCGCCGCACATCGCCGAGAGATGGAGCCGCTTCGGCGTCTCGGGTGAAATGAGACAGGTCTTTACGCTTCTGGCCTCGCAGCGCAGGAAAATGGCTCAGGCGATAGAAGAATTCGAGTCCATGACCCATGTCGGCATCGATGATTTTCTTCGGGATCGCGGCTTGATCTGAGCCGACGTCGCATCGCCTCCGACGTACAGTTGCCGACTCCCGGATACTATCAACGCGCGATCAGGCTGCTCGCCGTTTCGGCGTCCGTGATGAGAATTCTGACGTTCACGGCCTCGAGTGCGGCAAGGATCGCATCGATCTTCTGTCCTCCGCCCGCGGCCAGAACCAGGTTCGGGATGGCAGCGACCGTATCGAGATCGATGGCCATCACCCGCCGGTTCACTTCATGGTCGATCAATTTCCCGTCGGCGCCTACGAAATAGCACAATATGTTGGCGACAGCCCCTTTTGCCTTCAGCGACGGGATCAACGAAGGCGGCACGAGGCCGTGGCGGAAAATGGTGGCATTCGGGGTCATCTCGCCGACAGTCAGCAATGCAATATCGGCTTCTGATGCGCGCTTCCGCACATCCATCAGTTCAGGCTGTGCCCACAACAGTTCGCGCAAAGCCGGATCGTGCACGACCACCGGAGCGGTGATCTGGTAGCTTTCGACGCCAAACGACTCGGCAACCCTGGCGGCAACGATCGAAGGGTTGATCCATTGTGAATGGGGAAGGCTTCCCACAAGCGCAATGACGGATGCATTCCTGAGTTGCCGACGCGCCAGGAAGCCAATGCTGGCATAGAGTGTCGCCCCCCCGCCGATCGCGAGCGTCGTACCATCCTGCATGTGATCGCTGAGATACCTTGCGACCTCATGGCCGATCGCTTTCTCGAGATGTTCCTCGCTGACGGGTGTCGGCACCACCACGGCAGCGTCCAGGCCCCAACGCTTCTCGAGCATGCGTTCAAGTGACACCTGCTCGGCCGTCGCAGCGTTGATCGTGGTCAGGACGATGCCCTCCGCGGCGCATGCAGCAAGCGTGCGCATCACCTTTACCCGGCTGACACTCAGCTTCTCGGCGATCTGCTCCTGGGTGAGACCTTCGACATAATAGAGCCAGGCCGTCTTTACGTTGAGATCGGCCGACACCATTGCAATCCTTGGTTCGCCGGCGGTGCGTTTGGCTCCGCTCATTGCTGCTCCTCCCCTGATGTCGCCTCATACCATGTTCATTTGTATTTGACATAGAACAAATGAACATATCATATACCGCCAGCGCGCTTGTCATCTGCGGGTCACAGGTGCCGTGCAGGGAGGAGCAGACGGGGACCGGCTGCTGAACCGGCTTCGTTTGCACAGACATTATTGGAGGTTTTCATGAAAACGATATTCGGCAAGCTGGCGGCCAGCCAGATCGTGCTAGCGGCAACACTGTTTGCCACGGCAGCAAGCGCAGAAACGCTGACGCTCTACACCTCGCAGCCCGAAGCCGACGCAGCCAAGACCGTGGAGGCCTTCAAGGCATCCCACCCCGAGATCGACGTTGAGATCTACCGGTCCGGAACGAGCGATATCCTTACCAAGCTGGCAGCAGAATTCGCGGCCAACAGCCCACAGCCTGACGTTCTGCTGATCGCCGACGCGGTAAGCATGGAACTGCTGAAGAAAGATTCCAGGCTGATGGCGTATCCGGAGGCCAATGTCGAAGGGCTGGAACCCGATTCCTACGATTCTGACAAGACGTATTTCGGCAGCAAGCTGATCACCACGGGAATCGCCTACAACAGCGGAGCGGCCGAAAAGCCTGAACACTGGGCCGACCTGGCCACGCCGGCCTATGCCGACGGCCTGGTGATGCCGAGCCCGCTCTATTCCGGCGCTGCCGCCTATCTTCTGTCGGGCTTCGCCGGCAGCCCCGATTATGGCTGGGACTTTTTCGAGAAATTGAAGGCCAACAATACGATCAGCGTTCGGGGCAATGGCGCGGTCCTCAAGTCGGTGGCGAGCGGCGAAAAGCCATACGGCATCCTCGTCGACTTCATGGCCATGAACGCCAAGCAGAAAGGCTCGCCCATCGAGTTCGTCTTTCCGTCGGAAGGCGTGCCCGCCGTAACCGAACCGGTGGCGATCCTTGCAACCGCCAAGAATGTTGACGGCGCAAAGAAGTTCGTGGACTTCATCCTCTCCGACGACGGCCAGAAACTGGCGCTCGAACAGGGCTACCTGCCGGCGAAGCCTTCGGTAGGACGGCCGGCCTGGCTGCCCGAAGGCATCGAAGTCAAGGTGATGCCATTCGACGTGAAGGCCATTGTCGAGTCGACGGAAGCCGACAAGGAGAAGTTCTCGCAACTGTTCGGCGGCTGATCCACCAAGCCTTTCGGCCGATCGGCCGGGCGCACAAACTCACGGACGGGTGCAGGAAAGACCGGGATGACGGCGAAGTTGAAGCAAGGTCGGGGCCAGGAGATGGCCCTGACGACGATCGTTGCCGTCGTCGTCGTCGTGTTGTCGATCCTGCCCATGCTGCGGCTGATCCTGGAGATCATCGCGCCCGGAGGGAATCTTTCGCGTGCCGCGATCGATGCGGGGCTGGCAAATTCGTCGACATGGATCGCCACCGGAAACACGCTGGTCGTCGGCATCGGCGGCACGGTTCTGGCGGTTCTTCTAGGGACGCTGATCGCCGTACTCGTAACCCTTACCGATGTCCGGGGCCGTGGTCCGTTCGTGCTTTGCTACGTCATGCCCCTGATGATCGCTCCTCAGGTAACGGCGCTCGCGTGGCTGCAATTGTTCGGGCCTGCGAGCCCGCTGCTGAGGATGCTCGGCATTGCGCCGCCAATAGGCACCCGAAATCCCCTCTACTCGCCCGAAGGCATCATCCTGCTCCTGGGCATTCAATACGGCCCGCTCGTGTTTTTGCTGGTCCGGGCCGGATTGCGGAAGCTACCAAGGGAACTCATCGAAGCGGCGCGCGCCGGCGGGGCCGGCTGGTTCACCGTCCTGCGCACGATCGTCCTGCCGCTGATGACACCGTCGATCGTGGCGGCCGCGGCACTCGCCTTCGTTTCCTGCGTCGGCAATTTCGGCATTCCCGCCTTTCTGGGCATTCCCGCCAATTATCTCGTGCTGCCCACGCTGATCTACCAGCGGCTGGCGGGCGGCGGGCCGGCCGTGCTTGGCGAAGCGGCGTTCCTGTCCGTGCTGATCGGCGTCATCGCCATGGGCGGCATTCTTGCCCAGGAGGCGATCAGCCGCCGCCGCGACTATCGCATCAGTTCGACATCGATGATCGCGGAGCCCTATGAACTCGGCCGGTGGCGCGGTCCGGTTCAGGCCGGAATGTGGCTGCTGATCTTCCTCATCCTGATCCTGCCCCTGTTCGGGCTCATGCTCACTTCGCTGGTGCCCGGATATGGCATTCCGCTCAATGCCGAGACGGCCACGCTCGACAACTACCGCTTCGTCCTGTTCGAACACACGGCGGCCAGCCGCGCCTTCCTGAACAGTTTCGGGCTCTCCATCGCTGCTGCCGCCTTTTCGGTTCTTGCAGCCGTCCCGATCGGCTACCTGATCGCATGGAGCACCAAGAAGAACATCAGGCTGCTCAACCTTGCGATCGAATTGCCCTACGCGCTTCCCGGCGTGGTGCTGGCGATTGCATCGCTTCTGCTGTTCCTGAAGCCGATCCCACTGACCGGTATCCAGATCTACAATACCGTCTGGATAATCCTGTACGCCTATCTTGCCCGGTTCCTGGTGCTGGCCTTGAGGCCCACCGTCAGCGGATACCATCAGATCGACAGGGCCCTGGAGGAAGCCGCGCAGGTCTCCGGCGCCGGTCTTTTCACACGGCTTCGAACCATCATCTTTCCGCTTGTCGCGCCAGCGGCCATGGCCGGCGGCCTGCTGATCTTCATGACAGCGCTGAGCGAACTCACGGTGTCTGCCCTGCTCTGGTCCTCAGGTGCCGAAACCATCGGCGTCGTGATGTTCTCCTTCGAGCAGGGCGGCGATTCCAACTACGCGGCGGCGATTTCGGCGATCACTGTCGCGATCACTTTCACGCTGATGCTGGTGACCAATTTGCTCGCCACCCACCTTCCGAGCGGAGTACTGCCATGGCGGGACTGACCATAGACGATGTGACCAAATCCTTCGGCGATTTCGACGCGGTGAAAAACGTGTCTTTCGACGTGAAGGACGGAGAATTCCTCGCGGTGCTGGGCCCGTCCGGATGCGGCAAGACTACCTTGCTGCGGTTGGTGGCAGGCTTCGAAAAGCTCACTTCGGGGGAAATCCGGATCGGCGGCGAAACCGTATCCAGCGCCCACGGCAACATACCTCCGGAAAAGCGGCGTGTCGGCATCGTCTTCCAGAACTATGCGCTCTGGCCGCACATGACCGTCTCCGAAAATGTCGGATACTCGCTTAAAGTCGCGAAAATGGAGAAAGCCGCCCGCGAACGCAAGATCGCGGATGCCCTGGCGCTTGTCGACCTGGAAGGATTTGGCGACCGCCGGCCGGCCAATCTTTCCGGCGGCCAAAGGCAGCGCGTGGCGCTTGCGCGCTGCCTCGTCGCTGCGCCTTCCCTGGTCCTGTTCGACGAACCGCTGGCCAATCTCGACGTGCATCTGCGGGCCTCGATGGAGGACGAATTCGCCGCGTTCCACAAGCGCACGGGCACCACGATCGTCTACATTACCCACGACCAGGCCGAGGCGATGGCGCTCGCAGATCGGATTGCTGTCATGGATGCCGGCGGCCTGGCTCAACTGGCTGCGCCACGTCAGCTCTATCTGGAGCCGGCCAACGAAATGGTCGCCTCCTTCATCGCACAAGGCATACTTATCCCCGCGCGCGTATTGAGCGCAGCCGAATCGGGACACTGCCGGGTCGAGGTGCTGGGGCAGGAGGTCGTTGTTCGCTGCCGTCCCGACGAGCAACCGCGCGACAACGCCAAGGTTTGCTGCCGGGCGACCGACATCGAGCCAGGCGAGCCGACCGAACCGGGTTTCGACGTGGCCATCAAGCGCGCCGTCTATCAGGGCGGCAAGTCTCGCATCGAGTTCTCGCCGCTGGCAAACCCGGAACTCGACCTGCATTTCGAACAACCCGACCCGAACGCGTTTACGGGCGGCGCCAAGGCCCGCATGCGACTGAAATCGGGCTGGCTGATCCCCGGCGCATAGGAACATGGGAATGGAAATCGAACTGCTCGGCGGGTTCGGCGAGAAAGGGAGAACCAGCGTCGGGATCAGGAGCCGCGGCTGCCGCATCGTGCTCGATGCCGGCATCAAGGTCGGTGCCGCCGGTGCCGAATATTACCCTGCGATCGGATCGATAGACGATATCGATGCGCTTCTTATATCACATGCCCATGAGGACCATGTCGGAGCCTTGAGTTGGCTGCTGTCTCGAGGCTACCGCGGACGCATCCTGATGACCGCCGAAACGCGGGCCGATGCGCCGGCAACCCTTGTCGGCTATGCGGACCCCGACCATTTGCGGGCATTTCCGTTTCCCGAAGATCGGATCGAACTCTTCGAAGCGGGTCAGGTTTTGAAGTGCGGCGACCTGACCATCGGGACCGGGCGGTCCGGGCATGTCGTCGGCGGAGTCTGGTTCGCCGTCGACGACGGCAGCCGGAGCGTCGTGTATTCGGGCGACGTGGTGCCTGACAGCAACGTCTTTGCCATGGACGCGGTCCCCGGATGCGATCTGCTCGTTCTCGATGCATCCTATGGCGCCGACGCGGTCTCCGGTTCGGCACGCGCCGAGGCCATTTCGAGCTGGGTCAGCCGACATGCCGGAGGCTGTCTGCTGCCGACGCCGCTTTCCGGGCGTTCGCTCGAACTGATGGCAGTGCTGCCCACTCCCTTCGCCATACACGCGTCGATGCGCGCGTCTCTTTCGGCGCAAATCGGCGCGACCGCAGCCCTGTTGCCGGGAGCACAGGAGATGCTTCGCACGCGGCTCGACCGAGCGGCCGACTGGACGGACAACGACCCCTTGCCGCAATGTCCGCTTCTGGTGGACGACGGAATGGGGAAAGCGGGGCCTTCCTCGCGCCTGCTGCCCCGTGCCGACGGCACCGGGTTCCCGATCCTGCTTACCGGCCATCTTCCGACCGGATCTCCGGCCGCGATCTTGCAGTCGCAAGGCCGCGCCGACTGGATACGGATGCCGACCCACCCTACCCTTCCCGGCAATGTGGACATATGGGAAAAGGCAGGCCGTCCGACAGCAATCGGCCATTCCTGCGTTCCCACCGATCTCGAAGAACTGGGCAAATCGATCCCACCCCTGTGCGTCGAATGCCGCACCGGCCAACGCATCAGGGTGCCTGAAGGAAAACTGCGTTGAAAATCCTTGTCTGCAACGATGACGGCATCGATGCGCCGGGGCTCGCTCGCCTTGCCAGTGCTGCGAAATCAGTGAGCGACGATGTCTGGGTAGTGGCTCCGGAGAGAAAACATACCGCGGCCGGCGCGTCGCTCACGATGGCAACGCCCATCACGATGCAACGTGTCCGTGACCGTTGGTACTCTTGTTCCGGCAGGCCCGCCGATTGCGTCGTGGCTGCCATGGCTTGGCTTTTTGCCGGTGGGCAGAAGCCGGATCTCGTCCTTTCCGGCATCAATGACGGCCGCAACGTCGCGGAAGACCTCGCCTATTCCGGAACTCTTGGCATAGCGCGCGAGGCGACCTTCTGGGGCGTTCCGGCTATCGGTTTTTCGCGCGTGAAGAATCCAGACTACTCTGCTGGCGACGATCAGTGGCTCGGCGCCATTATCGGATCACTGTGGAGGTCGCACGATGAGTGGGCGCTGGATGGCCACTGGCTCAGCATCAACCTGCCGTCTTCGTTGCCCGCCGAAATTCGCCAGCCCAACATCGGCCGCGACAAGATCGCGCGCAAGGCCGAAATCGTGGAAAGCGATGGTGACCGCACCGTCATCGTCGTGCCGCGCGGACGCGAGCATGCGGCAACTCCCGGCGATGAGAACAGCCTCATCGACGCAGGCTTCGTCACCATCAATCGACCGACCTGGCTCGGCGAAAAGCGGTTGGACGAGCCATTCATAGCGGGAATCCAGAGCTTATCGATCAACCCGCGATAAGCACCGGACTGCGCGCCGCGAACTTCAAGCCTATCTCCTGACCGGCAGCGAGAGACGAATCAATGTCTTCGGAAACGACGAACACTTCGCCGAATTCGCAGACAACGACGAATTCCAGGTGGCTGCCGACATAGGTCACCTTCTCCAGCCGGCCAGGAATGCTGTCCGGCGTGCCGGCGGGGTGGATTTCGATGCGGCTGGGGCGGGCAGCAAGCTTCGCCGCGCCCGGAGAGTGGCCGCGTGCCGGCAACCGCAGCGACAACGGCCCGACGGCCACGGTCGCCATGTCCCCAGCCACGCTTTCGATCCGGCATTCGAAGATATTGGCCTCGCCAATGAAGTCGGCGACAAAGGCGTTCGCTGGTGCTTCGTAGAGATCGCGCGGCGCGCCCTCCTGCGCGATGACAGCGTTGTTCATGACGATGATGCGGTCGGAGACGGCCAGTGCCTCCTCCTGATCGTGGGTGACGTAGACGACGGTGAGCCCGAGCTTCTGCTGGATCTCGCGTATCTCCTCGCGGACGCGGCGGCGAAGCCGGGCATCCAGATTCGACAGCGGCTCGTCGAACAGCAGGACCTGCGGCGCGAGGACAAGCGCGCGGGCAACGGCGACGCGCTGCTGCTGGCCGCCGGAAAGCTGGCTGGGGAGCCGGTCACCGAAACCGGAAAGACCGACGAGTTCCAGCCCTGCCCTGGCGCGGTCGACGACCTCCTTCTTCGCAAAGCCGGAGAAGCGCAGTCCGTACTGCACGTTCTCGTCGACTGTCATGTGCGGGAAGAGCGCATAGGACTGGAATACCATCGATACGTCGCGATCGGTCGCCGGCAGCTTCGTCACATCCGCGCCGCCGATCAGTATCTGGCCTGATGTCGCCATCTCCAACCCGGCGATCATCCTGAGCGTCGTCGTCTTGCCGCAGCCGGAGGGCCCGAGCAGCGTGACGAGCTTGCCCGCCTCGATATTGAGCGAGATGTCCTTGACGGCTGGCGCCTTCGCCTTGCCGTAGATTTTCGTGACGTTTCGAAACTCGACCGAGGCGGCGTTGCTCTTGATCTCGGCCATCAGCCGCCTCCCGTGAATGCCGGCTGGGTGCGGTCCGGCAGGCTGACATTGGTGCGTGACTGCGAGAGGTCGCCGTCACTGGCGCGCCGGCCGATGTTGCGGCTGCCAACCAGCAGTTGCATGACGCCGATCACCGCGAGCATGACCAGGATGAGCACCGCCGAATAGGCGATGGCTATGCCGTATTCGTTGTTCTCGACCCGGCCAACGATGTAGCTGGTCGACATGTCGTATCGCGCGCTGACCAGAAAGATGACGGCGCTGATCGCCGTCATCGCTCGCACGAAGGAATAGACGAGCGCGGCGAGAATGGCGGGGCGAAGCAGCGGCAGCACCACCTTGCGGAAGGTTTGCCACGAGTTCGCGCCGAGCGTCAGCGAGCTTTCGTCGAGGCTGCGGTCGATCTGCGACATGGACGCCACGCCCGCGCGCACCCCGACCGGCATGTTGCGGAAGATGAAGGAGAGCACAAGGATGATACCGGTACCGGTGATTTCGATCGGCGGCACGTTGAAGGCGATGACGTAGGAGACGCCGATCACCGTGCCGGGAATGGCGAAGGAGAGCATGGTGCCGAACTCGAAGGCGTCTTTGCCGGCGAAGTTCTGGCGTACCAGGAGGTAGGCGGTGAGCAGGCCGATCGCCGCGGTGAGCGGCGCCGAGATCAGAGCGATCTGCATCGTCGTCCAAAACGAGCTCCAGGCGGCGCCGCGCCAGTGCAGGCCGAACTCGGTCCAGCCGATGGCGAAACTCTTCACGTAGTGGTCGAAGGTGAGCGAGAAATCGACGCCCCACAGCTTCACGAAGCTGCCGTAGAAAATGGTCACGTAGATGAAGAGCGTGAACAGCGTCCAGAGGCCTGCGATGGCGTAGACCACGTTGCGGAATGTCGCCGGCAGCTTTGGATGGACGCCGGCATCGCCCTTGCCGGAAACGGTGGTGTAGGACTTGCGGCCCAGCCAGAAGCGCTGCGCGTAGAAGGCGCCGAGCGTGAAGAACAACAGCACGATGGCGAGGATCGCCGCCTGCGCCTGGTCATATTGCGCGCCGACGATGGCGAAGAATATCTCGGTCGACAGCACGTCGAAATTGCCGCCGAGCACCAGCGGGTTGCCGAAATCGGCCATGGACTCGATGAAGCCGAGCAGGAAGGCGTTGGCAAGGCCGGGGCGCATCAGCGGCAGGGACACGGTGACGAAGGTCTGCCAGCGGTTGGCGCGCAGCGTCTGGGCAGCCTCCTCCATCGACGGGCTGACACCCTCGACGACGCCGATCATGACCAGGAAGGCGATCGGCGTGAAGGCCAGCGTCTGGGCGATCAGCAGGCCCGGCAGGCCGTAGACCCAGCGCGTCGGCTGCACGCCGAAGAGTTCGGCGAAACCCTGGGTGACTATGCCGGACAGGCCGAACAGCAGGATGATGGCAAGGCCGATGACGAAGGGCGGCGTGATGATGGGCAGCACGGTGAGCGCCCGCAGCAGCGCCCCGTGGCGGAAACCGGTGCGCGTGACCATCAGCGCGAACACCAGGCCGAGCGCGGTGGTGATGACGCCGACCAGTATCGCCAGGAACAGCGAGTTCCAGGCGACGCCGCAGCGCGGCCCACCGGCAAGGCAGCCCAGGCCCCAGAGGCGATCGCCGAACATCTTCTGCGCGAACACGGCGAGCGAATAATCGCCATCCTGCGTGACGAGCGCGCTGGCGAACATCTGCAGGATGGGCATGAAGATGAAGAGCGCCACGGTGGCGATGACAAAGCCGATCGAGCCGACGACGAATTGGTCGCCGCCGACCGCGCCGCGAGCGGCGAGGCCTGTAGTGAGGAGAAAGAGGAAGGCCGTGCCGACAAGCACCGCACCCCAGCCCATGCCGAACTGCCTGATGTCAAGCTCGCCGAAGAGCGCGATCAGCCATTGCCACTGGAAGCCGCGCAAGCCGATGCCGAAGCCCTGCAGCAGGAAATAGACGCCGCCAAGGGTGCCGATAGCGACGAGCAGCGCGCCGAAGAAAGGCTCCTGCTTCCCGCGCTTCCACAGGAGGAAGGGGGCGAGCAGGAGGACGCCCATCGGCGCAAGCCAGAGCTTCTCGCCTTGCAGGACGAGGAAGAGGGCGGGCGCCACCTCTTCGGAGAGTGGCCAGCCGTCGAGCAGCCACGCGAAGGTGAAGAAATTGTCCGAGAGCCCGTACCAGGGCAGCAGGCAATAGCCTGCAAGGCCGACCGCCGTCCAGAGGACGACGGTCGGGTTGAGAGCCGGAACGGTTCGTTTGGCGCGCAAGGCGCCGTTCTACTGCGGCAGGCTCGACACCTCGGTGTCCCACTTCTGCAGCAGGCGCTTGCGCTCGTCGCTGGAGCCGTATTTCTTGAAGTCGTAGTCGATCAGCTTGATCGTCGAGAGGTCGGGGGAAAGCGGCGAGGCGGTGGCGTTCTTGTTCGACGGGAGTTGGAAGGATTTCACGTCCTTGGCTTTGGACTGCATGTCGGCCGAAAGCGCCCAGTCGTAGAACTTCTTCGCTTCTTCCGGATTGCGCGCGCCCTTGATCAGCGACATCGAACCGATCTCGTAGCCGGTGCCTTCACAAGGCGCGACCGTGACGATCGGGAAGCCGGCGGCCGTCTGCGCGACGGCGTCGTGCATGAAGACGATACCGACAGTGGTCTCGCCGAGGCCCGCCGCCTTGATGGGCGCCGAGCCGGACTTGGTATACTGGTTCACGTTCTTGTGCAGCGCCTTCATATATTCGAAGCCCTCGTCCTCGCCCATCAACTGCACCATGGTGGCGAGCATCGTATAGGCGGTGCCCGACGAGTTCGGGTTGGCGATCTGGATATGGCCCTTGAATTCGGGCTTGATCAGATCAGCCCAGCATTTCGGCTCGGGCAATCCGTTCTTGGCGAGCAGGTCCTTGTTGTAGCCGAATCCGAGCGCGCCGGAGTAGACGCCGATCGTCTTGTTGTCCGCGGCTTCGGCCTGCTTGATCGCCCAGTCGTGTAGCTCGGCGCGCATCGGCGATTCGTAGGCCTCGGTCAGGTCTTCCTCGGCCGCCTGCAGATGGGGGTCGCCGGTGCCGCCCCACCACACGTCGCCCTTGGGGTTGGACGCCTCGGCGCGCACCTGCGCATAGGTCTCGCCCGAGCTCTTGCGCGTCATGTCGACGGTGATGCCGGTCTCGGCCTCGAAATTGGTCTTGATCTGCTGGCACCAGGCCTCGTCGGCCGAGCAATAGAGCGTCAGGCTGTCGGCCCGCGCGAGCGCGGTGCCGGACATCAGCAGCGCCAGCGCCGCGCCTGCGCGAAGATAGGTCTTGAGCATATCGTTTCCTCCGGCTTGTTGTTTTTTGTCGGCTACCGATCAGATTGTGGGATTTCGTTTGCTTTGGCAATCGGTTGAATATGTCGCGGCGCGCTTTGCTTATCACGCCGCCTGCTTTCGGGAATCGTCGCCGATGCCGGGCGGTAGCGCAACTGCGCCGGCTTGGTGCCTCCCTTGCAGACGAGGCGGTCCGAATTCACCCATAAAGCACGATGAGGTCGAGTTGATACCGCTCGCCGATGCCCGACATCTGATGATCGGCTTGTCGAAAAGCTCATTTCGGAGCCCGCCTGCGAATTCGGTCAGGAGGGAAGCAAGAAAAGTCGTGATCAGCAACCCTTTGACGGGCGACTGTCCTGATCCAGGAAAATCGGCAGATTGAGTGGTGCGAATAGGCGGATGGGGCATGCAG
>JALYWP010000300.1 GCA_030852655.1 Pseudomonadota bacterium
AACCCGCCGAAAAGCCTCCACGAACTGGTCGATGGCGATCCGGACGAGAAGATCGTGCTGCAGGATCCGCGCACCTCGACGCCCGGCCTCGGCCTCGTTCTGTGGGTGAAGGCGGTCTATGGAGACAAGGCGCCGGAAGCGTGGGCGAAATTGAAGGACCGCGTGCTTACCGTGACGCCGGGCTGGAGCGAGGCCTATGGGCTTTTCACCAAGGGCGAGGCGCCGATGGTGCTCTCCTACACGACTTCGCCGGCCTACCACATGATCGCGGAGGACTCGGAAAGGTACAAGGCTGCCGCTTTCGAGGAGGGTCACTATCTCCAGATCGAGGTGGCCGGCGTCACCACGACCGGCGCGAAGAATCCGCTGTCGTCGAAATTCATGGCTTTCATGACCGGACCGGGATTCCAGGACGTCATTCCCGAGACCAACTGGATGTTTCCGGCCGGCAAGACCGACAAGCCCCTCGATCCGGCGTTTGGCAAGCTGGTGGAGCCGTCCAGGACGCTGCAATTCTCCGCTGACGAGGTGGCGGCCAACCGCAAGGCCTGGGTCGACGAGTGGCTGGCTGCGATGAGCCGGTGACAGACCGCCGCATCCTCGCGGGCATCGTCGCGCTCGCCGGCATTGCGCTGCTGATCGGCGGCGCCTTCGCCGGCCTGCTCGTCGAGGGGCTGCGCGACCTCAGCGGCGCCGTCGCCGCCTTCGACCCCTATCTGGTCAGGATCGCCTGGTTCACCTTGTGGCAGGCGCTGCTGTCGACGGCGCTGTCCGTCGCACCGGCGATCCTTGTCGCTCGCGCCTTGTCGCGACATCCGCACTTTCCCGGCCGCGCGCTCATCCTGCGCCTGTTCGCCTTGCCGCTGGCGCTGCCGGCCATCGTCGTCGCGCTTGGCATTCTGGCGCTGCTTGGCCGCGCCGGTTACCTTGCCATGCCGCTGACCGCGCTGACCGGCGGGACATGGCCCGGCATCTACGGCCTTTCCGGCATCCTGGTTGCGCATGTCTTTTTCAACCTTCCCCTGGCGACGAGGTTCTTTCTCGAAGCGCTTGACACGCTGCCGGCGGATCAATGGCGGCTGGCGAGCCAACTCGGCATGGGGCCGACCGCATCTTTCCGGCTGATCGAATGGCCGGCCCTGCGTAGCGCCTTGCCGGGAACCGCGGGCCTGGTTTTCATGCTTTGCATTACCTCCTTCACCATCGTGCTGACGCTTGGCGGCGGGCCGGCCGCGACGACGCTCGAGGTCGCCATCTACCAGGCATTGCGCTTCGATTTCGATCCGGCGCGGGCGGTGACCTTTACCGTGCTGCAGATCGCGCTCACGGCCCTCGTCATGCTCGTGCTGACGCGGCTCGGCGCCAATGCGGCGCTCGACGCAAGCCTGCCGGTCGCGCCGCGCAAGTTCGTTACCATCCGCCCGCTCGAGGCGACCCTCAACACGGCGTTCATCCTGCTGGCGCTGATCTTCGTCGCCGGCCCGGTCGTCGCCACGGTGGTCGCCGGGCTGGCGGCCGACTTCCCAAAACTTGCCGGCGACGCCGCCGTCCAGCGCGCGACGATGACGAGCATTGTCCTGGCGATTCTTTCGGCATTCCTGTCGGTCGCGATCGCGCTGTCGCTGGCCGCTGCGAGACAGGCTCTCGCCAGGCGGCGTGCAACGCGAACAAGCCTCCTCGAAAGCCTCGCAGGCACCGGCGCCGGCTTCGTCCTCGTCGTGCCGCCGATCGTCATCGGGGCCGGCTGGTTCGTGCTGCTCAGGCATTCGGATTTCCTTTTCGCCGCGGCGCCCGTCATGGTGGCGACCGTCAATGCCGTCATGGCCATGCCCTTCGCCATCCGCGCCATCCGCCCCGCCTATGACGCCGCCGGCGAGCGCAACGACCGGCTCTGCGCGCAACTGGGCATCGCCGGCTGGAACCGGGCGAGGCTGGTCGACTGGCCAGTCCTGCGCCGGCCGATCGCCACCGGCTTCGCCTTCGCCATGGCCTTGTCGCTCGGCGACCTCGGCGTCATTGCGCTGTTCGGCAGCGACCAGGTCCAGACGCTGCCCTATCTCCTGCTGGCGCGCATGGGCTCCTACCGCACCGACGATGCGGCCGGCCTGGCGCTGCTGCTCGGCCTGCTCTGCCTGGTGCTGGTATTTTTCGCGGACCGCCTCGGAAAGGAGAAGCCGGTTTGAGCCGGGGGAAACAAGGCGGTACATCCGTCCGTCTCGACAAGGTACGCTTCAGCTATGGCGCAGCGGCCATGCATTTCGACGTGGAGATCAGGCCGGCGATCATCACCGCCGTCATGGGTCCGAGCGGCTCGGGCAAATCGACATTGCTCAACCTCGTCGCCGGCTTCGAGGCGCCGGCGGGTGGCCGAATAGTGATCGGCGGCGCGGACGTCACCGCCCTTGCGCCGTCCGCCCGTCCGGTGTCGATGGTCTTCCAGGAGAACAATCTCTTCGCCCATCTCGACGTCGCCAGGAATGTCGGGCTCGGCCGTTCGCCGTCCCTGCGCCTTACTGGGACGGACAAAGCAGCCGTTGCCCAGGCGCTGGAGCGCACCGGCCTTGCCGGCAAGGAACACCGCTTGCCGCGCGAACTTTCCGGTGGCGAGCGCCAGCGGGTGGCGCTGGCGCGCATCCTGGTCCGCGACCGGCCCGTCCTGCTGCTCGACGAGCCGTTCGGCTCGCTCGGTCCGGCCTTGCGGGACGACATGCTGGAACTGCTCGTCGGCGTGCAGGCCGAGCGCGGGATGACCGTGCTCTTCGTCACGCACCAGCCGGAGGATGCCAGGCAGATCGCCGGCGACATGGTTTTCCTGGAAGACGGCGCCGTCGCTGCGACCGGCCCGATCGAAACCTTCTTCAGCGAGGGTGGACCGGAAGCGTTCCGACGCTATGTCGGAGATGACATCACGCAATCTGCCCGGAAGCGGACATAATTTACGATCACACCGCGCCTTCCGGGCCATTTTGTGTTATTGGAACCCGGAGAGCAGATTGAGGTCGCGCCGACCCTCCCAAGCCGGCGCGCCATCAACCGGAAGGACATCGTGCTTAGGTTTCGCAAGATCAGCCGAGGACAGGCCGATTCTCGCCTGCCCCGCCAGCTGAACCGAACCGCGCGTCTTGCCGCGGCGGCGGCAGCTATGGCTTTGCTTGCCGGTTGTCAGGCGCTTTCGAGCCTGTCGACGGGCGGCGAGATCAAGGAATCGGCATTCCGTCCCTCCGAAACCCCTGTTACGGTGGATTCGGTTTCGAGGAACAACCGGCTGGCAGAGCTTGCGCGGACCCAGCATCCGCGCATCCTGGCTACCTATGGCGGCGAATACTCCGATCCGAAACTGGAGCGCATGGTCGCCAAGGTGGTCGGAAACCTCACCACCGTGTCCGGTAATCCCGGACAGGCCTATCGCATCACCATTCTGAACTCGCCGAACGTGAACGCCTTCGCCCTGCCGGGCGGCTATCTCTACATTACGCGCGGCCTGCTGGCCCTGGCCAATGACTCGGCCGAGCTTGCCGCCGTGGTCGCCCACGAGATGGGGCATGTGACGGCCAACCACGGGCTGCAGCGCCAGCAGAAGGAGGCCGAGGAGGTGCTCGCCACCAAGGTGGTCACCGATGTCCTGCGCCAGAGCCCGAGCGCCAATATGGCACTTATACGCGGCAAGCTCAGGCTGGCTCAGTTTTCGCGCAACCAGGAACTGGAGGCCGACGCCATTGGCATCAGGGCCAGCGGGCAGGCGGGCTTCGACGCCTACGCGGCAGGACGTTTCCTGCAGTCCATGTCGGCCTACACAGACTTCCGCTCCGTCAGCGGCGCCACCGACGCCAGCCTCGACTTCCTCGCGAGCCATCCCAACGCGCCGCAGCGCATAGAACTGGCGCAGCGCCATGCGCGCCAGTTCGGCCCGCCAGGCGAAGGCTCACGCGAGCGCAATTCCTTCCTCGCCGGCATTGACGGCCTGCTCTACGGCGATACGCCGGATGAAGGCTATGTTCGCGGCAACACGTTCCTGCATCCGCGTCTCGGCATATCCTTTTCGGTGCCGTCGGGCTTCGTCATCGACAACAGTGCCGCGGCTGTTACGGCCACGGGGCCGGGCGAACTGGCCGTTCGCTTCGACGGGGTGGCGCTCAATCCACGCACCCAGCTTGCCGACTATATCCGCAGCGGCTGGGTCGCAGGCCTCGACCCCTCGAGCATCCGGACCCTGACCATCAACGGCAACGAGGCGGCGACCGCGCGTGCCGCGGCTGACGGCTGGAAGTTCGACGTCACGGTCATCAGGGCCGCCGGCCAGGTCTATCGCCTGCTGACGGCGGCGCCGACGGCGAGCGACCAGCTCGATGCCGTCGCGCAGACCGTGGGGGGGAGCTTCAGGCTGCTTTCGGCCAGCGAGAAGGCGTCGCTGAAGCCGCGGAGGGTCCGCGTCGTCACGGTCAAGCCCGGCCAGACGGTGGGCTCGATCGCCGCGACCATGGTCGGCGTCGACCGCAAGCTGGAACTCTTCAGGGTTCTGAACGCGCTGGCGCCGGGCGCCACCGTATCAGCGGGCGACAAGGTAAAGATCATCACGGACAGCTGACCCGACGGTTGTTGTCAGGCTGCGTGGAAGCCCGACCCCTGCCTTATCAGCGCGGATTTCAGCTTTTCCAGCGCCCGGTTCTCGATCTGCCGGACACGCTCCTTCGATATGCCGAGCGTTTCGCCGAGCGCCTCGAGTGTGGCGCCGTCCTCCGACAGCCGGCGCCTTTCGATGATCTTCATTTCGCGCTCGTTGAGCACGCCAAGCGCGTCCTTAAGCCAGATCGCCCGACGTTCGACGTCGATGGTCTCCTCCACGATCTCGTCGGGCAGCGGACCGTCCGAAACCAGGAAATCGGACCGCTCGGCCGACGATCCGTTGTCGTCGAGCAAAGGCGCGTTGAGTGAGGTGTCCGATGCCGAAAGCCTGGAATCCATCAAGGCGACATCCGCTTCCGACACGCCAAGAGCTGCCGAAATCTCCCGGCGGATTGCGACGTTCGACAGGGTTTCCGAGCCTTGCGCCAGACGGGCCCGCAACCGCCTCAGGTTGAAGAATAACGCCTTCTGCGCAGAACTGGTGCCGCCGCGCACGATGGACCAGTTGCGCAGAACGTAATCCTGGATCGAGGCCCGAATCCACCATGTGGCATAGGTCGAAAAACGTACGCCGCGCTCAGGTTCGAAGCGTGCGGCGGCTTCGAGGAGCCCGACATGGCCCTCCTGGATCAAGTCGCCCATCGACAGGCCGAAATGCCGGAACTTCGAGGCCATCGCGATAACGAGGCGCATATGGGATGTCGTGATGCGGTGGAGCGCCTGCTGGTCGTGCTTTTCCTTCCAGCGGACCGCCAGAGCGTGCTCCTCTGCGCGTTCCAGATAGGGTGCGCGCATTGCAGCCTTGACCAACGTCCGATCCATGGTTTCGTAGGCCACGCCGCGCTCCTGCTGCCTGACACATCTACGGCCTAGCCGACGCCGAGCCTTACGCGGCGCCCGGATAGCGCGCGTAGCAACACAAACGCGCCAGACTTGCAAACGTTCCAGCCCGCGATCGGGACATGGAAGGTCGGTGCCTGTCCTTGTGTCTCTGCCCACGGCCTTGCCATCGCAGCGACTTCCATCGATAAGCATGCCGGCAGGGGCGATCGCGTGCCGGCGCGGCGTTCGCATGCCTTGGGAAAATCGATCGGGAGAGCTACATGAAACTCGGATTGCTTACTGCGCCGTTTCCGGAAATGCCGCTCGAGGACGTCGCTGACTGGGCGAGTTCCGAGGGTTTTGAGGCGCTGGAAATAGCCTGCTGGCCGAAATCGGCCGGTCCTGCCCGCCGCTATGCAGGCACCTCCCATATCGACGTGGCATCGATTTCGGCTGCCGAAGGCAAGGAACTCGTTTCGAGGCTGGACGAGAACGGGCTCGTGATTTCGGCGCTTGGCTACTATCCGAATCCGCTCCATCCGGATGCCGACCACCGCCAGACCGTTATCGAGCACTTGAAGAAGATCATCGCCGCCGCCGGCAAGATGGGCGTCGGGCTGGTGAACACGTTTTGCGGTGGCGACGCGGCCCAGACCATAGATGCCAACTGGAAAGAAGCGCAAAAGGTCTGGCCTGACATCATAGCCTTCGCTCGCGACAACGGGGTCAGGCTGGCTTTCGAGAACTGCCCGATGATCTTCAGCCATGACGAGTGGCCCGGCGGGCACAACATCGCCTACTCGCCCTATGTCTGGCGTCGTATCCTGGAGGAGTGGAAAGGCGAGGTCGGCATGAACTACGACCCGTCGCATCTCGTCTGGCAGATGATCGACCAGGACCGGTTCATCCGTGAATTCGGCGCGCACATGTTCCACGTTCACGCCAAGGATTTGATGATCGACCGCGACGGGCTTTACGAGCGGGGCATCATGTCCTCGGGCATAGGCTGGCAGGTTCCGCGCATGCCCGGCCTCGGCGAGGTCGACTGGAACGCGTTCTTCTCCGGACTCTACCGCGTCGGCTATGACGGGCCGGTCGTCATCGAGCACGAGGACCGCAGGTTCGAGGGCAGCGACGAAGCCGTCAAGCGGGGCTTCCTGCTCGCCCGGGATGTGCTGAAACCGCTGGTGAAGTAGCGCCGCCGATGCCCATCGCTGCCGGCCGCCGCTTGAATGCGGCCGGACAAATGCGTATCTCGTCACGGCTGCGGCTGCTCTGGAGTACCATCTTGTCGGCACTTGACCGTTTTCTCGGCGACTCGCCGCTTCGCGTGCTGATCAAGCTCGTCGTCATATCGTTTCTTGTCGGCGTGGTGATGCACGCCTTCGGCTGGTCGCCCTTCGACGTGCTCGAAGGCATACGCGACTTCTTCCTCGATATCTGGAACATGGGCTTCTCGGCGATCGAGCGCTTCCTTGGCTATTTCCTGCTCGGTGCTGCCATCGTCGTTCCGGCCTTCATTCTGCTCAGGCTGTTCAGCTACCGGCGCTGACCATATCAGAGTGCCTTGTCCGCCCAGTAGGCAAGCCTCGTGTCGCGGATATCGGGCAGCGAACGCAGCCCGTCCTTGTCGAGGAATTGCGACAAGCCGTTGAGAATCTGGCCGGGCAGGGCGGGGCCGGCATAGATCATGCCGGTGTAGAGTTGCACGAGATCGGCGCCTGCGCGGATTTTCTCCAGCGCCGTATCGGCGCTGTCGATGCCGCCGACGCCGACGATCGCGATATGAGGCCCGAGCAGTCGGCGCATCCTGGCTAATACGACAGTCGAGCGCTCGAACAGCGGCCGGCCGGACAGCCCGCCGGTTTCTCTGCTATAGGCCGACGATTCGAGGGCAGGGCGCGAGATCGTCGTGTTGGAGACGATGACGCCTTCGATTGCCTTGTCCAGTACCTCGGCGGCGATGTCCTCGAGATCGGCTTCCTGCAAATCGGGTGCGATCTTGAGGAACAACGGCACCTTGCGCCGGGCGGTCGGTTTGGCCGCGTCGCGGGCAGCGACCACCCGCGAAAGCAGTTCGGCGAGGCTGGCGCGCGCCTGCATGTCGCGCAGGCCGGGCGTGTTGGGCGAGGAGATGTTGACCGTCAGATAGGCTGCGAGAGGCGCGAAGCGCTGGACGCCGAGTTCGTAGTCGCCGATACGGTCGGTGCTGTCCTTGTTGGCGCCGATGTTGATGCCGACGGTTCCGGCCCGCCAGGCGCGCTCGCCCAGCCTCTTTTCCGCCGCTGCGTGGCCCTCATTGTTGAAGCCGAGCCGGTTTATGACCGCACGGTCCCCCGTCAGCCGGAAGATGCGCGGCTTTGGATTCCCGGATTGCGGCAGCGGCGTCACCGTGCCGACTTCGACAAAGCCGAAGCCGAGCGCAAGAAGCGCGTCGGGAACCTCGGCGTTCTTGTCGTAGCCGGCTGCCATGCCGAGCGGGTTGTCGAAGGTGACGCCGGCGACCGTGGTCTTGAGCCTGAGGTCGTGGCGTGGCGACAGCGCGACCGGCAGGCCGGATTTCAGTGCCTTGATCGACAGGCCGTGCGCCGCCTCGGGATCGAGGCAGAAAAGCGCCCGCCGGCCCAGCCTTTCGACGAGGCCGAGCATCATGCCAAGTCTGCCGGGAAAATATGGACGCCGTCAATGCCGAGCGGCAGCGGCCTGACCCACAACGCGGCCGAAGGATCGAGCGGCGCATAGAGATGCGGAAACAGCGCCCCGCCGCGCGAAACCTCCCATTTGAGCGCACTGCCGAGCGGCCGGCTATTCACGGCGACGAGCAGCAGGTCCCGCTGTCCCGCAAAGTGCTTCGCAGCCGTTTCCCTTACCTGCCCGGCCGTCGAGAAATGGATGTAGCCATCGGCGAGGTCGACAGGTGCGCCGTCGAAACGCGCGGCCTTCTCGGCCTCGCGCCAAAGCGCCTCCGGACAGATCTTGTAGATGATATCGTTCATGACGCGGCTATAGGCCGATTGTACGAAGCGCGGAAGACTGCTCTGGTCATGTCCCCAATTTCGGCGCAAAGCAGGCCGAGAATCGGATAAAGTGCCATCCAGATGGATCATGGCTTCGGCCGGGTCGAGCGAGTGGAGGATGCCATGCCCCGGATCGCCTTCATTTCCCCGTTTCTGCTCCTGTCGCTGTTGGCGGGTGCTTCCGCGGCCGAACCCGACCGCTACAGGCTGGAAAAGACGCCCAACGGCTACGTCCGCATGGACACGAGAACCGGTGAGATGTCGATTTGCCAGGAGAAATGGGGTGAACTGGTCTGCAGGATGGCCGCCGACGAGCGGACCGCCGTGCACAATGAGATAGAGCGGCTGCAAACCGAATTGAAGGCCCTCGACGACCAGCTGGCGACGGTGAAGGCGCTGGAAGACCGGGTCGCCAAGCTCGAGAACTCGATGACGGCCAGGATCGAGCAAAGCCTGCCTACCGAAGAGGATTTCAACAGGACGATGAGCTACATGGAGCGCTTCTTCCGCAGCTTCATGAACATCGTGAAGGACTTCGAAGGCGAGAATTCCACGCCCGCGGAGCCGGGCACGGACAGGACCTGAGCCGGGACCGAACCGGAATGGGCCTTGGAGTACCGGCATTGTCGCTTGAAAAAGCCTGCCGTCACCTCATAATCGGCGCGTCCACGCAACACTTGATGCGCGGTGCAACGGGAGGGGCATTTGCCGTCTGGCTACAAGTTCGTGATCGCGGACGACCATCCGCTTTTCCGCGGCGCGCTGAGGCAGGCGTTGGCCGGGGTGGGCAACGTCGCCACGATCATCGAGGCCGGCGATTTCGACAGTGCCAAGACAACAGTTGCCGGCAATGACGATATCGACCTCGTCCTTCTCGATCTCGCAATGCCGGGCGCCGCCGGCCTCTCCGGCCTGATATCGCTGCGCGGCATCAACGCCGCCATTCCGCTGGTGGTGGTGTCCGCGCATGACGATCCGGAAACCATCCGCCGGGCGCTGGAACTCGGCGCGTCGGGCTTCATATCGAAGTCGGCGAGCATGGAGCAGATCAGGGAGGCGGTCGAGACGGTCCTGGGCGGCGGTGTCACCGCGCCCGAGGGCATCGATCTCGGCGTCGAGGGCGATGCCGAGATTTCCGACCTGATCAGGCGGCTGCAGTCGCTGACACCGCAGCAGACCCGCGTGCTGGGCATGCTCGCCGAAGGGCTTCTCAACAAGCAGATCGCCTACGAGCTCGGCGTCTCGGAGGCGACCATCAAGGCGCATGTCTCCGCGGTGCTGCACAAGCTCGCCGTCGACAGCCGCACCCAGGCGGTCATCCTGCTCTCCCGCATAGGCGCCGATCCGCTGCAAGCCACGAATTGAGGCCGCCGATCAGCCGAGGAACCCGGCGAGCGTTGCCAGATCGACATTGCCGCCGCTGAGCACGATACCGACGCGCTTGCCCTTGCAGTCCAGTATCCGGTTCAGGGCCGCCGCCGCGGCGAGGCAGCCGGTTGGCTCCACCACGATCTTCATGCGTTCGGCGAAGAAACGAACGGTGGAGACGAGTTGTGGATCGGAAACCGTCACGATCCGTTCGACCGCGTTGCGGATGATCGGGAAATTGTGATCGCCAAGCGACGGCGTGAGCGCGCCGTCGGCGATGGATTTCGGTATCGCAATGCGAACCACCTCGCCTTTCGCGAGCGACTGCTGCGCGTCATTGCCCGCTTCCGGCTCGACGCCGACGACCGAACATCCCGGTGACATCGCCTGTGCGGCCAGTGCCGATCCGGCGAGCAGCCCGCCGCCGCCGAGCGGCGTGACCAGCATGTCGAGTGCGCCGACTTCCTCGAAGAGCTCCAGCGCCGCCGTGCCCTGCCCGGCGATGACATCCGGATGATCGTAGGGCGGCACCAGCGCGCCGCCCGTCTCGTCCGAAATGCGCTGGCCTATCGCCGCGCGATCTTCCTTGTAGCGGTCGTAGAAGACCACCTTCGCTCCATAGGCCTTGGTGGCGGCAACCTTGATTGCCGGCGCATCGGACGGCATCACGATGGTGGACGGCGCGCCCTGCAGCGACGCCGCATAGGCAATCGCCTGCGCATGATTGCCGGACGAAAATGCGATGACGCCGCGCTCGCGCGCCTCTGCGTCGAGCGCCGCGATCGCATTGTAGGCTCCGCGGAACTTGAAGGCGCCCGCCCGCTGCAGGTTTTCCGCCTTGAAGTAGAGCGTGCCGCCCGTCGCAGCGTCCGCCGTCCGCGAGGTGAGCACGGGCGTCCGGTGGGCTATGCCCGCTATCCGGGTGCTCGCCATGCGGACATCCTCGAACGAAGGCAATCGCAAATCGTTGCTGACGGTGGTCATCTTGCTATCCTTGTCATTTTGAAAAACCTACTCGGCCGCTGCGGGCGTCATGCGCCGCACCCGCGTCATCAGCGCACGCAGCACGGCGGGTTTCAACGGCTTGTTGATGACCGGCACATCCATCAACTCGGCCGCCTCGCGTACCTCGTTCGAGCGGTCTGCGGTGACCAGTACGGCCGGAATCGCTTCGCCGAACCGGGTGCGCAGGCCGGCGATCAGGTCGAGCCCGGTCTCGCCGTCGAGGTGATAGTCGGCAAGGATGATGTCGGGAACCGCGATGCGCCCGGCGTCCGCGATCGAGGCCGAGCCGGAATGGGTGAGCACGTTGCAGCCCCAGCCCTCGAACAGCAACCGCATGCCGTCGAGGATGCGTGCGTCATTGTCGATGCAAAGAACGATCATGCCGTCGAGCGCGGCGCCCGGCTGCACCGGCGGCGCGGTCCCGGCGACGGAAGCGGGTTCTTCCGCGTCGGTGACCGGCAGGATGACGGAAAAACGCGTGCCCTTGCCGCGGCCCGAATCGATGTGCAACTCAAGCCGCAGGACGCGTGCGATGCGGTCGACGATCGACAGGCCGAGGCCGAGCCCCTGCGCCTCCCTGGCGCCTTCTTCCAGGCGCGTGAACTCACCGAAGATCGAAGGCAGCTTGTCGGCCGGAATGCCGATACCGGTGTCGAATACCTGGATTTCGGCAAGCTCCCCGCGCCGGCGCACGCCGACGAGAATACGCCCGCTGCGGGTGTATTTCACCGCATTCGAGACGAGATTCTGCACCAGCCGGCGAAACAGGTTGCGGTCGGTCCGGACCGCCAGCGAGGACTGCACGATCACCAGTTCGAGCTTTTTCTCGGCGGCGAGCGGCTGGAAGTCGGTGTCGATCTGGCGGAGCAGTCCGTCCAGCCGGAACACCGTCTCGGCCGGTTTCATGGCGCCGGCATCGAGCCGCGATATGTCGAGCACGGCGCCGAGAATGGTCTCGACCGATTCCAGCGAGGATTCGATGTTGGCCGCCGCCTCGCCGGCAGGTCCCTTGCCGGCCTTTTCGATCAGAGACGAGCAGTAGAGGCGAGCCGCGTTCAGCGGCTGCAGGATGTCGTGGCCGACCGCCGCGAGGAAGCGGGTCTTGCCGAGATTGGCTTCTTCCGCGAACATCTGCGCCTGCGCCAGTTCCTCGTTGACGCGTGTAAGCTCGGCAGTGCGGCGCTCGACGCGTTGCTCCAGCGATTCGTTGGCGCGCATCAGCGCAAGGTCGGCCTCCACCTGCTGGGTGATGTCGGCATAGGTGGCGACGATGCCGCCGTCCGGCATCGGGTTGGAACGGAGTTCTATCGTGCGCCCGCTGGTCTTCAATTCCATGCGCCAGGGGATGCCGAAACGCGTCATGCGGTCGAGGATGGCGACCTGCGCGTCCTGGGCGATATCGCCGCGCGACGCCAGATGGCCGATGATCCGGTTGAGCGATACGCCGACTTGACCCATCTCGTCCGGCAGGTCGAAGAGCTGACGATACTGCCTGTTCCAGCAGGTCAAGCGGAAGTCCCTGTCGAAGACCGTGATGCCTTGCTCCATCTGGTCGAGTGCGATCTGCAGCAGGTCGCGGTTCTGCTGCAGAGCCTCTGTCGCGTCGTCGAGCAGGCGGAACGTATCCTTCGACGCGCTGTCGCCGCGCTTGAAAAGCAGCGAGAGGATGAGCCTTGCCGAGGAAGATCCGACGGCGCTGGCGAGCAGCTGCTCGGAAAA
Source organism: Pseudomonadota bacterium (assembly GCA_030852655.1). Lineage (GTDB taxonomy): Bacteria > Pseudomonadota > Alphaproteobacteria > Rhizobiales > Rhizobiaceae > Mesorhizobium_K. The sequence continues at coordinate 12,555 of JALYWP010000300.1, forward strand.
TCGGATGACGTCCATCCCCGCCTGCTCGTTCCCGTTCAGCGCGCCGTTCTTCGCCTCGAAGGTCTGGAACGAACGCTCGGTCCGCTCGACGCCGAGATAGCGGGAGATCGTATCCTTCAGGTCGTTGACGGTGATGGCCGTGCGGAACCGCTTGAGGCTCGGCATCGGGCCCGCATCGCGCGGCACGAAGATGGCGGCCTGGATGCGCTCCAGCGGAACCGAGGCGCGGGAAAGCGAGCCGAGCACGAAGAAGACGAGATTGACCGACAGGCTCCACATGACGCCGTGGATGAGCGGCTCGGCCTGCGTCCCGAACAACGCCTGCGGATGCAGCGCCTCGATGCCGAACGGACCGTCGATGAGGATGCCGGTGTCGGGCGCGGCAAGCGAGGGTAGCAGCAACGTATAGGCCCATACGGCAATGCCGGCGACCATTCCGAGCACGGCGCCCCGGGCGTTGGCGCCGCGCCAGATCAGTCCGCCGAAGAAAGCCGGCGCGAACTGCGCGATCGCGGCGAAGGACATCAGCCCGATCGACGCCAGCCGCGCATTGTTGGTGCTCTCGCGATAGTAGAGGAAGGCGATGAACAGTATCGTGAAGATGGATGCGCGGCGGATGTTGAGGATGAGGTTCGACCAGTCGCCGTCCTCCGCCGGCCGGCCCTTCAGCACCCGCCGCACGAACAGCGGGATGACGAGGTCGTTCGACACCATGATCGACAGCGCCACGCTGGCGACGATCACCATCGCGGTGGCTGCCGACAAGCCGCCGATGAACGCCGCCATGGCCAGCGCATCGTGGCCGGTGAGGAGCGGCAAAGACAGCACATAGAGGTCGCCGCTCGTGGCGCCGCCGACGAGCACGAGGCCGGCAAGCGCCACCGGCAGCACGAAAAGGTTGATGGCGACCAGGTAAAGCGGGAACACCCAGGTCGCGGTTCGGAGCTCGCTTTCGGCGCGGTTCTCCACGATCATCACATAGAACTGCCTGGGCAGCATGACGACCGCGAAACCGCTGAGCGCGGTCATGACCACCCAGGTGCCGAGCGGGGTGCGATAGTCGAGCGATGCCTGTACGCGGCGATCGGCCGAGAACGCCTCGATCAGCCCGCCTGGGCTGTCGAACAGGAAGAAGGTGACGAAGACGCCGACCGCCAGGAAGGCGGCGAGCTTGACGACGGATTCGACGGCGACCGCCAGCACCAACCCGTCCTGGTGCTCCGTCGCGTCGGCGTGGCGCGTGCCGAACAGCACCGCGAACAGCGCCAGCAGCATGGCGATTATCAGCGAAATGTCGCTGACGAAGGGATCGAAAGAGAGCGGTGCGCCGCCATAGTGCCCGACCATCAGGCTGACCGAGCCGGAAATCGCCTTGAGCTGGAGCGCGATGTAGGGGACGGTGCCGACAACGGCGATCACCGTGGCGATGGAGGCGACGGCGAAGCTCTTGCCGTAGCGCGCGCCGAGGAAGTCGGCAATCGAGGTGATCTTCTCGGCCTTGGCCAGTTCGATGATGCGCTTGAGCAGCGGGAAGCCGAACAGGAAGACGAGCACCGGGCCGATATAGATGGTGAGGAATTCGAGGCCCCGTTCGGTGGCGAGGCCGACCGATCCGAAGAAGGTCCACGATGTGCAGTAGATGGCGAGGCTGAGGGCGTAGATGTAGGGTCGCGTCCGGGCCGGGTCGCGCCTTGCCGACCAGCGGTCGCCGAGGCTTGCGATGACGAAGAGCAGCGTCACATAGGCGACCGCTATGAAGACGACGAGAAAGCCCTGCACGCCCGAAAAATTCCTCCCTCAGCAGCCTCTGCCGGTTATCCGGCGAACGCAATCATAGCTTGGGGCGCGAGTCCATGGGGGCAGGATGCGCGCGTTCTTCCACGTCTTGAGCGTGGAAAGGTTTTCCTGCCAACCCATTGATTTCTCGCGAATCTGGAAAATATTAGGGCCGATTTATCAACGCCGATCCTGCCCCGCGCATAATCCTCGTCAGCAGCTTGCTTGTGGGAACGGGTGGCCACAACCTCCATTCAGGCAAGTGTGGCGCTGGAGTAACGCCCGCTGGGTTGCGCGGGA
>JALYWP010000308.1 GCA_030852655.1 Pseudomonadota bacterium
TCGTGACCCGACAACGCATCTACCTCTTCGACACGACGCTGCGCGACGGCCAGCAGACGCCGGGCGTGGACTTTTCGGTCGAGGACAAGATCGCCATCGCCAGGATGCTGGACGAGTTCGGGCTCGATTATGTCGAGGGCGGCTATCCGGGCGCCAACCCGACCGACACGGCGTTCTTCACAGACAAACGAACCTCGGCAGCCAAATTCGTCGCCTTCGGCATGACCAAGCGCGCCGGCGTCTCGGCCTCCAACGATCCGGGGCTGGCCGTCCTTCTGCAAGCCCGATCGGATGCCGTCTGTTTCGTGGCGAAGAGCTGGGACTATCACGTGCGCGTCGCGCTCGGCTGTACCAACGAGGAAAACCTCGACGCCATCCGCGCCTCGGTCGAGGCCGCACGCGTCGCCGGCAAAGAGGCGATGGTCGACTGCGAGCATTTCTTCGACGGCTTCAAGGCCAATCCCGACTATGCGCTGGCCTGCGTGAAAGTCGCCCACCAGGCCGGCGCGCGCTGGGTGGTTCTCTGCGACACCAATGGCGGCACGCAGCCCTCGGAAGTGCGCAGGATCGTGGAAGCGGTCATCGCCGCGGGGATTCCCGGCGAAAACCTCGGCATCCATGCGCATGACGACACCGGCCAGGCGGTCGCCAATTCGCTGGCCGCGGTGGAGGCGGGCGTGCGCCAGATCCAGGGCACGCTGAACGGCATAGGCGAGCGCTGCGGCAACGCCAACCTCGTCTCGATCATCCCGACTTTGCTTTTGAAGCCCGCCTATGCGGAAAAATTCGAGACCGGCATCACGGCCGAGGCCCTTGCCGGCATTTCTCGGCTGTCGCGCAATTTCGACGAGCTTCTGAACCGCGCGCCGGAACCGCAGGCGCCCTATGTCGGCCAGTCGGCCTTCGCCACCAAAGCGGGAATCCACGCCTCGGCGCTCGCCAAGGAGCCGGCGACCTACGAGCACGTGCCGCCCGAAACGGTCGGCAACCGCCGCCGGGTGATGGTGTCCGACCAGGGCGGCAAGGCGAATTTCGTCTCCGAATTGAAGCGGCGCGGCATCGAGGTGCCGGCGGATGGCAGCCGGCTCGACACGCTGATTTCGATGGTGAAGGAGCGCGAGGCCCAGGGCTATGCCTATGAAGGCGCCGATGCGAGCTTCGAGCTGCTGGCGAGACGGACGCTGCACACGGTGCCGGATTTCTTCAACGTCACCTCCTTCCGCTGCATGGTCGAGCGCCGCTTCGACGCGGTCGGCAACCTGAAGACGGTGTCTGAGGCGATCGTGAAGGTCGAGATCGATGGCGAGGAGAAAATGTCGGTCGCCGAGGGCCAGGGCCCGGTCAACGCGCTCGACATCGCGCTGCGCAAGGACCTCGGCAAGTTCCAGAACGAGATCGCCGACCTCGAACTGGCCGACTTCAAGGTGCGCATCCTGAACGGCGGCACCGAGGCGATCACGCGCGTACTGATCGAGTCGCGCGACGGCTCTGGCGCGCGCTGGTGGACCGTGGGCGTATCGGACAACATCATCGACGCCTCGTTCCAGGCGCTGATGGATTCGATCGTCTACAAGCTGATGAAGAACCGCGAGATGGCCGGGCTGGTGGCGGCGGAATAAGTCGTGCGCCGGTTGATCCATCAGCCGGAAGCGCTTGATCCATCAGAACTTTGAAATGGTCATCGCGGCCCGCGAACACCATATCGGCGCGATGAGCGTCGAAACAGCCCAAGCCGCGACAACCAAGCAAGCGCCCGACAACGCAGCCATGCGCGGCTTGCTGTTCGCATTCTCGGCCTACACGCTGTGGGGCGTTCTGCCGCTCTTCCTGAAGCTGGTCGATCACGTCCCGGCGGTCGAGGTCGTGGCGCACCGCATCGTCTGGTCGGTGCCGATCGCCGGCGCGGTGCTGCTGGCGCTCGGACGCACCGGCGACGTCAAGGTGGCGCTCCGCTCGCCGCGCACGCTGGCGCTTGCTGCGCTGACCGCATCCCTGATCACCGTCAACTGGGGCGTCTATGTCTGGGCGATCGCCGCCGACCGCACGGTCGAGACCGCGCTCGGCTACTATATCAATCCGCTGATGGCGGTGGCGATGGGAGCAATGTTCCTGGGCGAAAAGCTGACGCGGCTGCAGTTGGCCGCGGTGGGTCTTGCGGTGCTGGCTGTGGTCATCCTGACGGTCGCGGCGGGCGGCCTGCCATGGGTTTCGCTGGCGCTGGCGACATCCTTTGCCATCTACGGCTTTTTGCGCAAGACGCTGCCGATCGGCCCGAGCCAGGGTTTCTTCCTCGAAGTCCTTTTGCTCAGCGTGCCGTGCCTGGCCTACATCGCCTGGCTCGCGGCGCGGGGCGAAAGCCATTTCACCATGTCGCAACCGGAAGACATGCTGCTCCTGGTCCTGTGCGGACCGGCCACGGCCGTGCCGCTGATGCTGTTCGGCTTCGGTGCCAAGCTGTTGCGCTTCTCGACCATCGGCATCATGCAATACATGGCGCCGACCATGGTGTTCCTGATTGCAGTGTTCATTTTCAAGGAGCCGCTAGGGCTTGGCAAGATGATTGCCTTCGCGCTGATCTGGACCGCGCTCGCCCTCTATTCCTGGTCGATGTTTTCTGGCCGCGCCGCAGCCGGCGCCGACAAGTAGAACCAGGACAAAACCCACGCACCGTGAGGCGGGGCAGCCGGCGGATACCGGCTGGTTGCGCCAAAAGCTGCCCGCGGCACCCGGATGAAACCGTCATGACGATACGTTAGTATCGATGATGGACATTTTCTCCGGAGGTCGTTCCATGCCAACCCGCGTGATCAAACTGGCGGCATCTGCGCTTGCCGTCCTGCCCTTGCTTGCCTCCCCGGCATTCACGGCCGGTGGAGGCGGCGGGGGCGGCGACGGCGCGACGACATGCCCGAAGGGCAAGGTTCTCGACAAGAAGACCAAGACCTGCAAGGACGCCGCCCGCGGAGCCGTCGATGACGACAGCCTCTACGCCTATGGCCGGGCGCTCGCCCATGAAGGCCGCTACGGCGAGGCGATCGCGGTCCTCGGCCTGGCGGCCGACAAGACCGATCCGCGCATCCTCAACTATCTCGGCTATTCGCACCGCAAGGCCGGCCGCGTCACCGTAGGCCTCGGCTACTACCAGGAAGCGCTGCGGCACGATCCCGACTACACGCTGGTTCGCGAATATATGGGCGAGGCCTATCTGCAGCAGGGCAATGTCGCGGCCGCGAGGGAACAACTGGGCGAGATCGAGAGGCGTTGCGGAAAGGGTTGCGAGGAGTACGTGCTGCTCGCCCGGCAGATCGACGACTACATCAAGGGTTGAGCCGCACCGTCGATCCATGGGCCAAGCGGGGCCGCGACGCAGCCCCGCTCATATTGTTTACCAGCTCTGCCGGCCGTACCAATCGTCGACGTCGCGGCGAACGCGGTCCTTTTCGATGCCATACCGCTCCTGGATCTTGCCCTCGAGCTGATCGCGCTTGCCGGCGATCTGGTCGAGATCGTCGTCGGTGAGTTCGCCCCACTGCTCCTTGACCTTGCCCTTGAACTGTTTCCAGTTTCCTTCGACGCGGTTCCAATCCATCATCGTTCTCCATGTTTTGAAGCGAAAGCCCGCTGCGTGGGCGGCGGGCTTCGTGCGGGCCAAAGCCCGACATCACCTGAAAAGGTGATTGTGAAGAAAATGCCGGTCGGGCTTAAAGGTTCCGCAGTTCGAGCGGGGTTGCGGGAGCTAGGCGATCAATCCGCGCGGCTCAGCCGGATGATCTGTCCGTCGTTTTCGTCGGTGAGCAGCCAGATCGAGCCGTCGGGTGCGACGTTGACGTCGCGGATGCGGCCGAACTCGCCTTCGAGCATGCGTTCCTCATCGAGGATTTTTCCGGAATCGTCGCGGTCCAGGCGGGAGACGAGCGCGAATTTAAGCGATCCGACGATGAGGTCGCCTTTCCATTCCGGGAACATGTCGCCCTGATAGCTGGCGAGGCCCGAGGGCGCGATCGAGGGATCCCAGTAGAAAAGCGGCTGCTCGTAGCCTTCCGCTTCGGTTCCGACGCCGATCTTCTCGCCGGAATAGGTGACGCCGTAGCTGATGACGGGCCAGCCGTAATTCCTGCCGGCCTCGGGATGGTTGACCTCGTCGCCGCCCGCATCGCCGTGCTCGACGGTAAGAAGCCCGCCAAGCACGGGATCCCAGGTTGCGCCCTGCGGATTGCGGTGACCCTTGGACCAGATTTCCGGCAGGTATTTCGCCCCGTCGGGGGAGGGGTTGTCGGCGGGAATCGAGCCGTCGGTATTGATGCGGATGACCGCGCCGGCATGGTCCTGCATGTCCTGGGCGCGGTCGCGCTCGCCTCGGTCCCCGGTGGTGACGAACAACGTGCCGTCCGGCGCGAAGACAAGGCGGGAGCCGAAATGGCGCCCTGTATCGGTCTTCCTCTCCATCGAGAAGATGGTCTGGACATCCTCGAGACGGGCGGATGCGCCGTCGCGCACCAGCTTCGCGCGCGCCACGGCGGTGCCCGCGCCGCCCCGTCCGGGTTCGGAGAAACTGAAGAAGACGAGGCCGGACGTGGCGAAATCAGGCGCGGCGACGATGTCGAGCAACCCGCCCTGGCCGCGCGCCGACACCTCGGGCACGCCCGCGACCGGCTCGGACAGCTTGCCGCCGGAAAGAAGCCGGACCCGGCCCGGCCGTTCCGTCACGATGACGTCGCCGCCAGGCAGGAAGTCCATGCCCCACGGGTTCTGCAGCCCGTCGGCGACGATTTCGGCCTGGATCGGAATCTGCTCGGTCTGAAACATGGAGGACTGCGCGAAGGCGGAGCTGGATACCAGCGCGGCCCCGGCAAGCAGGGATGAGAACGTCTTGATCGTGTTCATGGGAGTGATTGTAGGGTGCCCGCGGTTCGTCGCAACGCGTATCGTGACCGCCTGGCTTCACTCGCCCTTCACGAACGGTTGACCGGGCCTTTCAGCGCGTGCCACGGCGGTACAGGATTTCAGGCCGTCCCGGCTGAAACGCCGCAGGATGCACTTTTTTGCGTGAAAATCCGCATGGAATCGCTATAGTCTAAGAGGTTGAGTTGAAGTGGTTCCGTTGGCTGACGCTGTCGGACCGCTTTTATTTTATGCCCCGCCTCGCCTCGAACAGGAGGCCCGGCGGCAGGAAAGGTCGATGAAATGAACAAGGTCCCGATGACCGCCTCAGGCTTCGATGCGCTGAAGGAGGAACTGCGCTGGCGCCAGCAGGAGGAGCGGCCGCGCATCATTGAGGCGATTTCGGAGGCGCGCTCGCATGGCGACCTATCGGAAAACGCTGAGTATCACGCCGCCAAGGAAGCGCAGAGCATGAACGAGGGCCGCGTCAATGAGCTCGAGGATCTTGTCGCGCGCGCCGAGGTGATCGACGTGTCCAAGCTCTCCGGCGACAAGGTGAAGTTTGGCGCCACCGTCGTGCTCATCGACGAGGATACCGAAGAAAAGAAGACCTACCAGATCGTCGGCGACCAGGAGGCCGACGTGAAGTCGGGCCGCATCTCGATCTCCTCGCCGATCGCGCGGGCGCTGATCGGCAAGGAAGTCGGCGACGCCATCGAGGTGAACGCCCCCGGCGGCGCGCGCGGCTACGAGGTCCTCAAGGTCCAGTACATCTAGACCGGAGAGGGTTTGGCCAGGAGCGGGCATTTGGCTTCAGTTTCGGGTCGGTCCGACCGCAAGGCCTCGCTGGCCGACGTGCTGGACATGTCCCGCATCGAGGTTGTCGCGCCCAATCTGAAGATGCGGCTGTCTGGCGTCACCAGCACGATCGTGCAACTGGTCCCGGTGCAGGCGCGCACGCTGGGCATCGCGACGATCGGGCCGGGCCTGCCTGACGACCTTCCGAAGATGCGGTGGTGGCAACTGCCGCGCCTGCTTGGCCTGCCTGCCTCGGGGCGGCGGCGTATCTGGCACGCGCGGCGCAACACCGAGATGGCGGCGGGACTGGTGCTGCGGTCGGTTTTCCGGGCGCCGATGTATCTTCTGTTCACTTCGGCCGCGCAGCGCGACCACCGCCTCTTCACCAAATGGCTGATCCGCCGGATGGATGCCGTGATCGCCACCAGTGCGCGTTCTGGCTCCTATCTCGACGTGCCGCATGACGTGGTGATGCACGGCGTCGACCTCGACGTTTTCCACCCGCCCAGCGGCATGGAGGACGAGTTCACGGCATCCGGGCTGCCCGGCCGCTTCGCGGTCGGTTGCTTCGGACGGATCCGGCAGCAGAAGGGGACCGACCTGTTCGTCGACGCGATGATCGAGCTGTTGCCGCAATTTCCCGATTGGACCGCGGTGATCACCGGCCGGGTGACGGCCGAGAACCGGGGCTTTGCGCAGATGCTGACGGACAGGATCGGCAGTGCCGGCCTGTCGGACCGGATCGTCTTCCTCGGCGAGGTGCCGGATGTGAAGCTCTGGTTCCGCCGGCTGTCGCTATACGTGGCGCCTTCGCGCAATGAAGGGTTCGGCCTGACGCCTCTGGAGGCGATGGCTTCGCGCACGCCGGTGGTCGCTAGCGACGCCGGTGCCTATGCAGAGATGGTCGTTCCCGGCGAGACCGGAGCGGTGACGCCGGCTGGCGACGGCGCCGCGCTGAGCGCCGCGATCAGGCCCTACCTCGCCGATCCTTCCCTGGCCGAGGCGCATGGACGGCAGGCGCTCGCCCATGTGCAGCGGCATTTTCCGCTCGCGCGCGAAGCGGAGGGCGTGGCGAAAGCCTATGACAGGCTGTGGTCGCGCCGATGATCGACACGCTGATCGTCGCCAAGAACAATCGATACGGCCTGACGCGCGATGCGGAGCTTCTCGCCGCAGCCCTGGCCGAAGCCGGCATCATGGCCGAGGTCGCCGGCATCTCCGACCGCTCGCTCCTCGACCGGCTGCGCGGACGGCGGCAGGCGCGCCGCATCATCCATCTGGAACGTGTCTTCCCGCAATGGATCGGCGCCGCCGAGATAAATATGCTGGTCCCCAACCAGGAACGCTTTCCCCGACGCCAGCTTGGCCGGTTGCGCAAGATCGACATGATCCTGGCCAAGACGCAGGAGGCATGCCGCGCCTTTGCCGGCCGCGGCGTGCCGGTCGAGCATCTCGGCTTCACCTCGCAGGACCGCTTCGACCCGGACGTGCCGAAGAACTGGAACCGCGTGCTGCATCTTGCCGGCGGCAGCACGCTCAAGGGCACCGAGGACGTGCTGGCGCTGTGGGAGCGGCATCCGGACTGGCCGGAACTGGTGCTGGTCCAGAAGCGGCAGAATGCCCCGCGTAAGGTTCCCGCCAATGTGCGGCTGATCGACGGCTATGCCGGCGAGGAGGAACTGCGCCGGCTGCAGAACGAATGCGGGGTGCATCTGTGCCCGTCGCGATCGGAGGGCTGGGGCCACAATCTGGTCGAGGGCCTGTCCTGTGGCGCGCTGGTGATAACCACCGACGCGCCTCCGATGAACGAGCTTGTCGATGCGACTTGTGGCATGCTGGTGGCGTCGATCCGCGCGCAGCCGCGCCACATGGGCACATCGTATTTCGTCGACATCGACGCTTTGGGGGCGAGTGTCGGCGCGGCAATCGCGATGCCGCAGGAACGCAAGGCCGCGATGGGCGATCTGGCAAGGGAGCGCTTCCTCGCCATCGACAGGGGTTTCCGTGGCAGGGTGAGCAGCCTGCTGGCTGGCTGATGTGCACCGACGACTCGATGGATGTGCGAGAATGCAACTGGTGATGCTGCGAGGCCGATCGTTGCCGTGAAGATTCTTCATCTGTCGAGTGAAAGAAACTGGCGCGGTGGAGAAAACCAGCTCGTGTTGCTGGTTTCAAACCTGCCCGGCAATATCGGCTCGATTGTCGCAGCCCCGAAAGGCTCCGCCATTCTGTCCCGTCTCGGACAGGGCTTTGAAACCCGGGAGATTGCGTGCCGCGGTGCCCTGGACATTCGGTCTGTCTTTGTGGTGCGCCGCCTGGTGAAGGACCGGGGGATCGACCTCATCCATGCCCACACGAGCAAGGCGCATGAGGTCGGCTTGCTTGCGTGTTTCCTGACCGGCATTCCGCTCGTCGTTTCCCGGCGTGTGGCGTTTCCCATTTCCGGAGGCTGGAAATACCGGCGGGCCGACAGGCTGATTGCCGTGTCGGCCGCGGCGTCGGCCGAACTCCGCAAGGTTGGCGTGCCGCCCGCCAGGATCGTCGTCATCCATGACGCCGTGGATCCGAAGGCAGCGCAAGAGAGCCGCGCGGAACGGGCTGGCGCGTCCGGTTCCGAGGTGCTGGTGCTTTGCGCGGCCGCATTCGCCGGGGAGAAGGATCACCAATTGCTGCTCGACGCCTGGCGCATCGTCGAGGATAGCGCGCCGCGCGGCAGGCTGCATCTGGCTGGCGACGGCCCGCTCAGGGACAGCATCGTCGAGGGCATTCGGAAACGCGGGCTGAAGAGGGTTCACTTGCTCGGCTGGCGCAACGACGTGGCGCAGCTTCTCCAGGGCGCCGATATCGTCACGCTCTCTTCGCGCGAGGAAGGTTTCGCGTCGGTCCTGTGCGAGGCGCAAATGAAGGGCAAACCCGTCGTGGCGACCCGGGCCGGCGGCATACCGGAGGCGATTCTCGACGGTCGGACCGGGTTGCTGTCCGATGTTTCGGACGCACCCTCATTGGCCCGGAACCTCATCCTCCTGATTCACGATGAGCACGAAAGGTCGCGTCTTGGCGCTCAGGGGCGACGCCATGCACTGGCCACGTTTGATGCTGCGAGCATCGCCGATCAGCACGCCGCCGTCTATTCGTCGGCGCTGGAGAAGCGCTGAACGGGGGAGTTTCGTTCATCGCGAGCGGCGGTCCATCCAGGCTTTGGTGTACTTCCAGAAGACGGTTTGCGCGTGGATGCAAGCATTCGCGAAACCTTCCGCACCATCGAGAAACCCACGTTTCAAACCATATGTGCTGACAAAGGCGAACAGTCCGTGGAGAACGCCGGAGACGGGGCCAGGCCTCCTATCTTCGCTCCGAAGCTTGGCGGCGCCCAGCGAGGAGTAGGTTTCCATGCGCCGCAACGCATCCTCCAGGCGTCGGATAGGATGATGCTCGATGGGGTTCTGCAAATGCCCGACCGCGCCATTGAAGACCACCCGCTCGTGAACGACGTCACTCGAAAAGACGGCGCTGTCGCGTCGAAACAGGCGCAGTATCCTGTCCGGCCACCATCCCGAATGCCGCATCGGTCGCCCCAGGAAGGTGGATAGCCGCGGCATGTCGTATGCTTTCGGATCGGGATTGGCGATTGCCAGTTCGATCTCTTGCCGCAGCTCGTGCGGAATACGCTCGTCGGCGTCGATCGACAGAACCCATTCGCCCCGGGCCAGCGAGCGTGCGAATTCCTTCTGCGGGCCAAAGCCCGGCCAGTCCCTCTCGACCACGGTTGCACCCAGCGAACGGGCAATGGCGACGGTATCGTCGTCGCTGCCGCTATCGACGACGATGATCTCGTCGCAAAAGGCGAGGCTTTCGAGGCAGCCGCGTATCATTTCAGCTTCGTTGCGGGTGATGACGACGGCGCTGAGGCGGATCATTTCCTGGACATCGTCCGTTGGCAAAACCGCGTGTGGCAAGCGCCCGGCACTGTACCACGCCGGTTGCAGCCCGCCGCGCAACAAGTCGCCCGTGGTCTCATTGTGTGCTCGCCGCTTCACCGATCGCCACCAGCCCTTCGTCCTTGACCTGGCGGATGGTCAACGCCGTTCGCACGGTTTCGACGTGCGGCGAAGAGGTGAGTTCCTCGATGACGAAGCTCTGGAAGGTGGCGAGGTCGCTCGCCACGCAATGCAGCATGAAATCGGATTCGCCAGAAACCATCCAGGCGGCGCGCACGATAGGCCAGTTGCGCGTGCGGTCGGCGAAAGCCTTGAGCTCGGTTTCGGATTGGTGCCGCAGGCCGACCAGGCAGAAGGCCACCACGTCGAGCCCGAGGGCCGGAGCGTTGAGCTGGGCACGGTAGCCGCGGATGATGCCGGCCTCCTCGAGCCGCTTGACGCGCCTGAGGCAGGGCGGGGCGGAAATGCCGACCCGCCTCGACAACTCCACATTGGTGATGCGGCCCTCCCGCTGCAACTCGCGCAGGATCTTCCAGTCGATGGCGTCGAGGTCGGCCTTGAGCGGCATGGGGGCCTTCT
>JALYWP010000314.1 GCA_030852655.1 Pseudomonadota bacterium
GGCGATCGCGACGGTCTGCCCAACGTGCTGATGGAGGCCGCAAGCCAGGAACTGCCCCTCCTGTCGACAAAGGTCACTTCGATTCCCGAATTCATCGAGAGCGGGAAGGAAGGCATACTCGTCGAGCCCGACCCGGACGAACTCGCAGCGGCTCTGACAAGCATGATTGCCGATCCGGAAGGGCGCGCAAGGACGGCGGCCGCGGCCCGCAAACGACTGGTCGGGAGCTTCGGCATGGATGCCGGCATCGACAGGCTGGCCGCCAGGCTGCAGGATGCCTTGGCCTGACCTCCGATGAGCACCATCGCTTTCTACGCTCCCATGAAGCCTCCGGACGATCCCGTGCCATCCGGCGACCGCGCGATGGCGCGGGCGCTGCTTATGGCCTCGGAAGGAGCCGGTCTCGGCGACGTGGTTCTCATGAGCCGTTTGCGCAGCCGCGACGGCAACGGCGACCCGATTGTGCAGGATCGGATCCTGCGGGAAGCCGAGTTCGAGATCGAACGGCTTTCGGCCGGGCCGCGGCCGGACCTCTGGCTCACCTATCATTCCTACTACAAGGCGCCCGACCTGCTCGGGCCGCGTCTGTCCCGGCACTGGAGCATTCCCTATGTCTTGGTCGAGGCAACCCGCGCGTCCAGCCGGCTGAACGGTCCCTATGCCCGCTTCGCAAGGGCTGCGGAAGCCGCCTGCGACGCGGCTGACGTGATCTTCTACCTGACTGAATATGACCGGGAAGCGCTCCAGCGCGATCGCGTAGGCAACCAGCGGCTCGCCAGGCTGCGGCCCTTTCTGGCCATCGATTCTCTCCCGCCCCCGCGACCTCGCCCGTCCTCCGACACTTTTCGGTTACTTGCCTGTGCAATGTTCCGCTCCGGGGACAAGCTGGCGAGCTACCGGACCCTGGCGGCAGCGCTGGCTCTTGTGCGGTCGCCGATCTGGTCGCTAAGGATTATCGGCGACGGACCGGCGCGGGCGGAGGTGGAGGCGTTGTTTTCGCGATACGCAGACAGAGTGACGTTTCTCGGCGCACTCGACCAGGATGGCGTCGTCAGCCAATTCCGTGACGGCGACCTTCTGGCATGGCCGGGCGTCGGCGAAGCGTTCGGCATGGTGTATCTGGAGGCGCAGGCGCAAGGTTGTCCCGTTCTGGCCGAGGACAGGCAGGGCGTCAGGGACGTTGTCCGCGACGGCGGCCGGCTGGTCCCGGCTGGCGATCCGTCTGCCTTCGCCAAGGCCATCGATGAACTCATCGTCGATGTCGCCTGGAGGCTCGCTGCCGGCCGCAAGGGGCACGACCAGATGGCGGCCGAGCATCTGCTGCCCACGGCGCGCGCGGCCCTGACGGCAGAACTCGCACCTCTTCTCGCGGAACGACACAGCTGATTACCGCACGCCTCGCGCTGTTGCGACACGGCCATACCGCGTGGAACCGCGCCGGCCGCATACAGGGCCGCGTCGACGAACCACTGGACGACCAGGCGCGCGAGCATCTTTCCAATCTTCGGCTGCCCGAGGAATTCGAAGGCGCAGCGCTCTTTTCCAGCCCGCTTGTCCGTGCAGTCGAAACGGCGCGCATCATTGGCGGGCGCGAGCCCATCGTGGTGCCTGCCTTGATCGAGATGGACTGGGGCCTTTGCGAAGGCCGGTGCGGGATCGACTTGCTGAAGGACGACAATTCGGGTTATCGCCATATCGAGGAATGGGGATGGGATTTTAGGCCTCCGGAGGGCGAAACGCCTGGAAGCGTTTGGGAACGGCTCGAGCCCTGGCTGAGTTCGGTCGAGGGACCTGCGGTTGTCATTTCCCACATTGGCATCATGCGCGTCTTGCTCGCCCGCGCCAGCGGATGGAATTTCCACGGACCGGCCCCGTTCCGAATCAAGCGCGATCGTCTCTACCGGGTCCACGTCCATGACGACGGCACGCTTTCCCACGACAATGATCCGGTGCGCCTGATCCAGGCCGGAAGTTCATGAAACGCATCACCATTCTCGTCACTCATCTTCTGGGCACCGGACATCTCAGCCGCTCGCTGATCCTGGCGCGGGCGCTGCGGCAGGCCGGGCTTGTCCCGCAGATCATCTCGGGCGGCATGCCGACCGGCCATCTCGACCTGACGGGGGTCGATTTCGTCCAACTCCCACCCGTGCATTCCGACGGCGCCAGTTTCACCCACCTGCTCGACGGCGACGAGACTCCCGTCACACCTGAATTCATGCGCGAGCGCATCGGCAGGCTTCAACAGGCACTTCACGGCAATCCGCCGGAAGTCCTGATCACCGAACTGTTCCCCTTCGGGCGTAGGGTGCTGCGTGAAGAGTTCCAGGCCGCGCTTGGCATAGTGGAGGCTATCGCGCCGGCGCCGCTCGTCCTGTCGTCGATCCGCGATATTCTCGATCCGCCTTCCAAGGCGAAGAAGGCCGAGCAGACGCAGGCATGGCTCGCCCAGCACTATGACGGCGTACTGGTTCATTCCGATGCCGGCGTCGTACCGCTCGAAGCAAGCTGGCCTGTCACGCCGCAAATCGCCAGCCTTCTCCACTATACCGGCTTCATCGCTCCGCAAATGCCGGCCGAGACCCCGGCACAGGGAGAAGGCACGGGCGAGATCATCGTCACCGCGGGCGGCGGCCCGGTCGGACGCAAGTTGTTCGAAACGGCGATCGGTGCGGCCGGCATGGGCAGCCGCCGCTGGCGGCTCCTTGTCGGCGGCGGCGACGCCGAGGCCGTCTGCGCCCGACTCAACGAAGCCGCGAACAGCGCTCAAGTCTTTGCCGAGCCGCTGCGCACCGACTACCGCGCGCTGCTGACGCGTTGCGCCGCCGCCGTCGGTCAGTGCGGCTACAACACCGCGATCGACTGGCTTCAGACAGGCGTACCCGGCGTATTCGTGCCTTTCGCCGAGGCCGGCGAAGTCGAGCAAACGCTGCGCGCGGCGTCGCTACGGGAACGCTACGGTTTCGGCCAGATAGCCGAGGATGAGCTAACCCCGGAGAATCTCGCCGCCGCGACGGCAGCCGCTATCTGCCGGGGACGCTTCAAGGCGAACGGGCTGAAATTCGACGGCGCCGCGCGTAGCGCCCGCATCATCCTCGACCTGTTGGATGCGCGCCAATGACGCAATTGCCGGCGGCGACTGCCGAACTGGAGCGCTGGCGTGCCGAGGATCTCGTTTTGCCGATCTGGTGGCGCGACGACGACGCGACCACGCCGACGCCGGCGTTGGAGCGGCTGCTCGCACTCGCCGAACATTTCGACGCGCCGCTGCATCTGGCAGTCATCCCCGAAGCCGCCACGACCGAATTGGCAAAACGCCTGAAAGCCGTATCCACGGCCTACGTGCTGACACATGGGTGGAAACACGCCAACCATGCGCCGTCCGACCAGAAGAAAGCCGAGTTCGGATCGCACCGCCCTGCGCCCGCCATGCTCAACGAGATCGCCGCCGCCAGGCGACGTCTGGATGAGTTGTTTGGCGAACAGGCGTTGCCCGTCTTCACACCGCCGTGGAACCGGATTGCGCCCGACCTCGTCGGCGCCCTGGCCGGAACCGGCTTCGCAGCAGTTTCGACCTTTATGCCACGAACGACGAAATTCGCGGCCGACGGCCTGTTGCAGGTGAACACGCATCTCGACCCAGTGGCATGGAAGTCTGGCCGGGGATTGCTCGATCCGGCGTTTCTAGACACCCAACTCGCCGGGGAACTCGAAGCCCGCAGGACTGGCGGCGCCGACAACGCGGAGCCTTATGGGCTGCTCACCCATCATCTCGTGCAGGACGAAGCGACATGGATATTCACGGCAACGCTCGTCGAAACGCTGCTCGACAGCGGCGCGGCGCGATGGACCTCGCCACTGCACGAGAAGGCGTAATTCACGCTTTCTTGCGCCCCCAGATCGCGAGCGCCGTGTGCTCCGCCACACCCTCGACGCTGGCTTCGATGAATTCCGGCGTCCGTTCTGGCACGTAACCCTGCACGAGAGCGGTATCGAAAGCGAGTCTGGTCGCAATCGACTCACTGCTCAGCACCTTGTTGGCCTTTTCCAGCTTCGCTGAAAGATTGACCATCGCGCCAATGACGGTGACCTCCAGGCGATCGCGATCCCCCACCGCCCCGAACACGATCGGACCGGCCGAGATGGCGATGCCGATTCCCCGACGGGCCAGCGGGGCCAGATTGTGATCCTCATTCCAGCTTCGCAGGTCGTTCAGGATCGCTTCCATGGCGCGCAGCGCATCGGCGGCATAGCTTTCGGACGGCCGGACCGCGCCAAAGGTCGCCATGATGCCGTCGCCCATGAACTTGTCGATTGCGCCGCCATGTGCCTGGATGATTGGCACCACCCGGCGCTGATATGCGGCCAGAACGGCAATCGCATCGGACGGCGGTATATCCGCGACCATGGCGGAAAAACCCCGTATATCGACGTTGAGGATGGCGGCTTCCCGCGCCAACCCCTCGCCAGGCGCAACCTCGCCCGCGCGAATATCCTCGGCGACGCTGCTGTCGAAGAAGCGCGACAGCCGCTTGGCGGCCACCGTCTCCGTCGTGGCCCGGATCAGCAGCGCCCTGCCCCTGTAGAGCGACAGCGCCAGTATGCCCGTCACCAGCAGCATGGCCGACAGCTTTTCGAGTTCGGCCCCGGGCAGCACGGTGTTGCCCGTTGCATAGTCGACATAGTTGCGTGCAATCACCGCACCATCCGGGTCGCCGAGCAGCGAATAGGCCACCATGATTATCCAGCCCAGCGCGGCCGCCCCGCCCGCGACCAACACGAAGCTCGGCTGGAATCTGAGCGCACGCAGGGCGATGAACACGAAGACGAAGGCAAGCGTGGGCACCTTGAGGTAGAAGGCCGGCGGCTGGTCCATGAGGACGTGGAAACGCCAGATCACCACGTAGAGCAGCACCATGTCGAACACGATCGAGAAGTAGACCGACCAGTTCGGCAGGCGGCGGCGTGTGGCCCACAGAAGGCCTATGGCGTTCACGACGAGATAGATGCCGATGGCATAGGGGATGATCGCGATTGGTTCGCCATCCTTGACCCGCGGCGCTATCAGAAAGAGAAAACCCCAGACCGCGACGATGATCAACTGGATCAGCTTGACCAGTACCTCGCCGCGGTTCTCCTGCTCCTCGATCGCCGCCGCGACTTGGCTGGGTAGCT
Organism: Pseudomonadota bacterium; assembly: GCA_030852655.1. Classification (GTDB taxonomy): domain Bacteria; phylum Pseudomonadota; class Alphaproteobacteria; order Rhizobiales; family Rhizobiaceae; genus Mesorhizobium_K. The sequence continues at coordinate 5,176 of JALYWP010000314.1, forward strand.
TCTTAGTCGTCCTCGGACCGAGCAGCACCGCGAGCCACCGCCGATAGCGCATCGGCAACGCCGTCACTTTCGGCCTCGTTCGGTGGGGCCGTAAAGCTCGAAATGCTGTCCCTGACGCGCGGCGAACGCGTTCGGATAGACCTTCCGTGCCGCATGTTCGATCGCCTGCTGGTCGACGTCGGAGCGCATGTGCATGTGGTGGAACAAGCCCCATCGGCGCACTCCGGCGGTAGCGCAGAGCGCGCCGCACTGCTCCCAGGTCGAATGGCCGAACTTCATATAGCGCGGATATTCTTCCGGCGTGTAGGTCGCGTCGAGCAATGCGAGGTCGGCGTCGTGGGCAAGACGGAGGATTTCGGCATCGCCAGGACCCCCGTCATGCTCGAAATCGGTAAGGTAGCAGAAAGTCGCCCCTGCCCGCTCCAGGCGATAACCCACCGCGCCGTTGGGGTGCGTCAGCGAACCCGTTGCGATCCGGACGCCGGGAGAAGGTTCCAGCACGTCGCCGGGCGAGAACTGGCGGTACTCCACATCCGCCCGCATGTACTCCTTGGTGATTGGAAAGTAGGGCGGCCGGAAGATACCGTCGACCAACTGCTCCGGCGTCGAACCGTCCTGCATGTGGCCGGCCCAGATACGCAGCTTCGCCTTGTTCCAGAAGGCCGGCAAGAAATACGGCAGCCCGATGATGTGGTCGTAATGGACATGGCTGAAGAAGAGGTCGACATCGGTGACGCCTTCTTCGAGCAGCGCCTTTCCAAGCGGAATAATGCCGCTGCCGGCATCGAAGATCATCACGGCGCCGCCCACCCGCACCTCGACGCAGGCAGTATGGCCCCCGAAGTCAGTTGCCTCGGCGCCGACCATCGGAAAGGTACCGCGCGCACCCCATATCCGTATGTCGATGGCAGGCGAGAGCGACATACGTCATGCCTTCGCAGCGGACCGCAGATTTGCCAGTTCGCTGGTCGTACGGGCGAGGCGCTCGGCCAGCGAGCGCATGACCTCGACCGTGACCTCGGGGAACTCCTTCAGGAGATTGAGAAAGTCCTGCTTGCCTATGCGCAGCGTGGATACATCCGATACCGCCGTCACGGTCGCATTGCGCGGCATATCGCGCAGGATCGCCATCTCGCCGACAATGTCATTGCGTTTCAGCCGCGCGACCGTGGCCACGCCAGACGGCGTCTTGATCTTCACATCGGCTTCGCCGGAAACGAGAATGAAGGCTTCGTAACCCTCGTCGCCCTCGACACAGAGATCCTGCCCCGGCGCGAACAGAACGCGGCTGGATGCCAGCGCGAGCAGCTTGAGGCGGCGCGGCGCGACATTGGCAAAGAGTTCCACCTTCGCCAGCAGCAATGCGTCTTCTTCAAGGCTCATTCATTCCTCCCGCAGGCGTCCACGAACCCACGCTCCAGTAGCGAGTATTCGCATCCGAAACCACAGGCACAAAACTGTCAAATCCGGTCATTCCGCAGTCTCGTCCGAAATCAGTTCCCCGCGCGAGAACTTCAGCACCCGGTCGAACAACGGGGCATGGGATTCCGTCGATGTGATCCACAGCACGCCAAAACCTCCGTCTTCGGATTTTGCCATGTCCAGAATGCCGCGGACAACCTTTTCTACGGTGCGATTGTCGAGCGCGTTCAAGCCGCGGTTGACGATCAGGAATTCCGGTCGCCGTATCAGCACGCGCGCCAGGCCGAGTTGCTGGCGCTGCGAAAGCGAAAGCCGGCGTCCGCCGGAGCCGATCTCATATTGCAGGCCGCGCTCCAGAACGGCGTAGGAAAGGCCGAGTTCCTCCAGTATCTCGCGCAGCAAGGCGCTGACGCGATCGACCGCGCCGGCCCGCCCGTCGACGATGCGGCCGAACAGGATATTGTCCTGCAGCGAGGCAAACGGATTGATCTGGTCCGGATCGTGGAAAGAAAATTCGGAAGCGAGGTGCCGCGGCAGCTTCTCGCGGAACGTCATGCGCGTTTTCACGATGGCGCGGCGCAATTCTTCGGTCAGGAGGTCCAGTCGGTGGCGGGGCTCGCTGTAGCTCAATGCCACGCGGATGAATTTCTGCCGGTCTTCCGCCGCCACATTCGCGAAGTCGGTCCCCTCCGTGCGCCCCAGCGCCGCGCTGTAGTCCGGCAGTTTGGTGGGGTCGATGAGGTCCAGCCTCTCCAGTATCTTGATGTTGTCCGAGACTTCGTCGAACAGGTCGACGATAACCGCCGAGGCATCCCGCCCAAGCTGATAGAGTTGCCTGTCGAGCTCACCGATAGCCAAAAGACCCCATAGCGGCGAGTCGGCCGGGAACTCGTTCGGCAGCATCTCGGGCGACGAAACCGCTCCGAAAACAATATTCTGGAAAAGCGTCAGCTGCGAATTGAACTGTGTGACGACGAATGGCTCGACGTCGGCGGCGTTTTCCCCTTTGGTCAGCCTTTCCAGGAAGATGCGGCGCGCGTTGAGGAACATCTCCTCGCCGTCGCCTTCGGTCGCATCCGACAGCTTGGTGCGCAGGCCGAAGGCATAAAAGTCTTCCTCCAGATTCACCAGGGCGAGCACCTGGGTAATCCTGGCCGCCAGTTCTTCCTCGCTGCTTGCGCCAGTCGCTTCGTAGTCGATCCAGTCGGCGCGCCTATCGAACTGCGGATTGCCCGATGCCGCCGCCTCTCTGAGGATCAGGGGCGTCATGGCGGTTGCTTCGGGCGCCGGCCTGAAGGGAGCGTGGCGCAGGCCGCTAAGCAATGCGTCGCGCGCTGTGCCATGCGCGAAGAACGGCTCAGGCCCGACATAGCCGATCCGCCTTCCGGTCTGCCATTCCGGCAGGGACAGGAGCGAGGTGGACCCGACGTTGAGGCTGCCCGCCGATGGCAGGATCAGGCGCGCAATGAGCTCGCCCGGGACCTCCGCGCCGTCGCCTGCCGCGCCGATCGCGACCACGTTCTCGCGCAGGCCTATCGTGAGATCGAGATCGCTGACCAGCGTCTTGCCGGATTCATCTGCGGCCGATATCTGGCGGAAGGTGAACGGGCCTTCGAGATGCGGCACCCTGCCGGCTTGCAGCTCCTGCGTGTGCGGCGGCGCCAGCGGCGTGATATCGAAGGCGTTGACGACCTGCTGGTATTTCACCTGCACATCGAGGCGCTGGTAGTCCCAGTCGATCAGTTCCTTGATCGGCCCCGGCAGGTCCTTGTAGGCGGCAATAACGGCGACGAGCTGGCCGATGTCGAGATTGCCGCGGATCGCCAGTATGCCGCCGCCGAGATAGAAGACGAAGGGCGTGAACTGGGCGAGGAAGTTGTTGATGAACTTCACCATGAACTTCCACTGGTAGAAGTCGAAGCGGATGAAGAATATCCGCGCCAGACGGTCCGAAATGTCCGAGCGCTCGAAATTGGTGCTGTCGTTGAGGCGGATATCGGTCGCGCCGTCGACGATCTCGCTCACGCGTCCCGACAGGTCGCGCGCTGTTAGCTGCCGCTGCAAGGCAAGCTTGCGCAGGCGTCCCCTCAGCTTCGGGATCAGCAAGGTCTGCACGATGAGGATCGCAAGGGTCACGAGGCCCAGCGCCCAGCTCTGCAACATGATGAACAGAAGAGCGGCGAGCGCCTGGCCGGCGAGAAAGGCCGGCGTCGCGAACGCTTCGCCGATGAAGCCGCCCAGAGGGTCGACCTCGTCCTTGATCATCGTGGCTATCTCGGAACTTCGCACCCGCCGGTATTGCGGGAACGGGAAGCGCAGCACTCGGTCCACGAGCTGGTAGCGCAGGCGGCGAAGCATGCGCTCGCCAAGCCGGCCCTTGTAGGTGTTGATGTAGAGCTTGAACGCACCGTTGATGATCACATAGCCGAGAAACGCGGCGCTGAGCGCTACCAGCGCCCCCATGCGGTCAAGCTCGAAGCCGCCGAACAGGGTGAAAGACCCCTCGCCGAACGGATTGCTTATCGTGATTGGCAGCACGGTCTGCGTAGCGTCCGGCGTCTCGAACCCCCTGCCCTGGATCGGTCCGTTGACGATGAGCTTTGGAATGTCGAACGCCAGGAAGTAGGTCGGCATGGACAGGGCGACAACGAACAGAATCCAGATCTGCTGGCGCTTGGAATGAGTCCAGATGTACCGAAATAGCCGCTGCTCCATTCTGTCGCTCATCGGAGTCCGTCCAGCTCAGGAGTTCTTGTCATAAGGGCCGGCCTTGAGGCGTCCCCACGCCAGCGCCGAAAACATGGAGTGTTCCAGATCACTTGTACGGGTCGGCCGCGTCCCTCAACCCGTCACCGAAGAAGTTGTAGGCGAGCACGACGAGCACGACCGGCAGGACAGGCCAGAGCAGCCACGGGTAGAGCGCCACGGCGTTGATATTCTGCGCCTCGTTGAGAAGCACGCCCCAACTGGTGATCGGAGGCCTGAGGCCGAGCCCGAGGAAGCTCAGCGTCGTCTCGCCCAGAATCATCATCGGAATGGCGATCGTGGCGGTCGCGATGAGATGCGACGCGAATCCCGGTATCAGATGCCGGAACACGATGCGGCGACTGCTCGCACCCATCACCTGTGCCGCCGAGACATAGTCCTCTTCGCGCAATGCCAGGAGCTTCGAGCGCACGGTGCGCGCAAGCCCTGTCCAGTCGAGCAGGCCCAGGATCACGGTAATGCCGAAATAGACCACGATCGGCGACCAGGTGATCGGCAAAATCGCCGCGAGCGCGAGCCAGAGCGGGATCGAAGGCAGCGACTGTATGACTTCGATCAGGCGCTGGCTCAGCACATCGAACAGACCGCCGTAGTACCCGGCCATGCCGCCGATAACGATGCCAAGCACAAGGCTCACGCCGACGCCGAGCAACCCGATCGTCAGCGAGATACGCGCACCGTAGATGATGCGGCTCAACACGTCGCGGCCGAGCCGGTCGGTGCCGAGCAGGAACATAGTGCCATTCTCCGCCGGGCACACGAAACGGAAGCTCCCCTCGATCAGGCCCCAGAACTTGTATTTCTCGCCGCTGCAGAAAAAGCGTAGCGGCTGCACCTTCTCCGGGTTCGGCGTATATTCGCGCTTCAGGTTCTCCATGTTGAGCTTGAAGTCGAGGCCGTAGACGAAGGGTCCTATGAACTCGCCGTTGTGAAACAGGTGGATGGACTGCGGCGGCGAATAGATGTGGCGCGGATGCTTGGCCTCCAGATTGTAGGGCGCCAGGAGTTCGGAAATCAGGGTCGACAGGTAGAGAAGGGCCAGGAAGATGGCCGAGATCAGCGCCGGCTTGTGGCGGCGGAACTTCCACCACATCAGCTTGAGCTGCGACGCCTCGAACAGCGCCTTTTGCGCATCCGTGTACTTGTAGATCGCGTCCGGATCGAACGGTAGGTCCGAAACCGTATGCGGCAACCGTGTCGCGTTCGCGGGCAAGCTCATTTGCGGACGCCTCCACTCAACCGGATACGCGGATCGAGCCAGGCGAGCGCGATGTCGGAGATCAGCACGCCGACGACCGTCAGCAGGGAAAGGAACATCAGGAAGGAGCCGGCGAGGTACATATCCTGCTGCTGCAAGGCCGATATCAGCAGCGGGCCGGTCGTTTCCAGCGAAAGCACGATCGCCACCACTTCGGCGCCGGAGATGACTGCCGGCAAAAGCGAGCCGATGTCCGAGATGAAGAAGTTCAGCGACATGCGCAGCGGATATTTCACCAGCGCGCGAAAGGGGTGAAGCCCCTTCGCCCGCGCAGTGGTCACATATTGCTTTTGCAGTTCATCGAGCAGGTTGGCACGGATGCGGCGGATCATGCCGGCGGTTCCGGATGTGCCGATGACGAGGACCGGGATCCAGAGATGATCGAGAACCGAGACGAATTTGGCCCAGCTCATGGGCTGGCCCACGAATGACGGGTCCATCAGGCCGCCGATCGATGTGCCGAACCATACATTGGCCAGATACATCAGCACCAGCGCCAGCAGGAAATTCGGTATCGCCAGGCCCAGGAGCCCGAGGAAGGTGAAACCGTAGTCGCCCCAGCTATATTGCCGTGTCGCGGAATAAATCCCGATAGGAAAGGCGATGAGCCACGTGAAGATGATCGTCGCCATCGAAACGACGATGGTCAGGAAAAGCCTGTCGCCGACCACTGCGGTGACTGGAAGTTCATAGGCGAACGAATAGCCGAAATCGCCGACGAACATGCCCGCCACCCAGTTGAAGTAGCGCTCCACGGGCGACTTGTCGAAGCCGTATTCCTTGCGCAGATACTCGATCCTCGCATTGTCGACGGCCTCGCCCTGGGCTTTCAGTTCGGCAATGTGGCTTTCGAGGAAATCGCCCGGAGGCGCCTCGATGATGGCGAAGATCAGCGCGCTGGTGATGACCAGCGTCGGGATCATCATCAGGACCCGGCGGAAGATGTAGTACAGCATCGTGTCAGCCCACGTCTTCCCGGGGCCGGATCGCGACGGCTGTGCTCTTGCGTTCCCACACGAACGGACCGGCCGCCATATCTACCCGCTGTGGACGCGTAGGAAGCATCGCCTACTTACCTTCCATCCAGAAGGAGTCCATCTGGTAGACCCCGAAATAGCCATAGGGGTCGAAACTCGAAATACCCTCCGCGGGAACGTTATGCAGCTTGTTGGACACCACGACCGGAACCAGCGTCGAGGTGACGATGCCGATCGAGAAGACCTGCTCGGCATGGATGTTCAGGATTTCTTCCCAGATTTTGTAACGTGTTTCCGTATCCTCCGAGGCCAGCCACTGCTTGTAGAGGTCGACCAGCCTCTGCGCGGCCGGATCGTCAATCTTCTGGCCCGCATCGCCCTGGGTGCTGACATAGGTCCCCCACATGGGCCATTGCAGCTGATAGGGATCGGTCGGCACGAACTCCTGCGGGCTGAAGTCCGCCGTCGGCGCCCCATTGTCGACACCGGCCCAGACCGACATGTTGGTCTCGCCGGCCGCCACGCGGCTGCGGAAGATGTCGCGCTGGCTGGTACGGGTCAGGAGCTTGATGCCGAGATCGGCCCAGTTGCCCGTGATCAGTTCCAGTACGTCCGCCTCCATCGAGCTCTCGCCGGTGCTCTCGACGATGAGGTCGAGCGGCCTGCCGTCGGGCATGACGCGGATGCCCGCAGCGTTGCGCTTCAGGCCGATCTCGTCGAGCAGCGCGTTCGCCTTCTCGGGATCGAATTCGGCGTAGGCGCTGCCGAGTTCGTCGCGAAACAGCGGGCTGCCGGGAAGTACGGTGCTGGCGCCTTCCCTGGCAAGGCCGGCGAACAGAACCTGGTTGATCAGCGTCCGGTCGATGCCCAGCGACAGCGCGCGGCGGAAGCGGACATCGCGGAAAAGCGCGCGCCAGCCGGCATCGTTCGCGTTCAGGTTCGGGTACAGCGCCACCGCCGCGCCCTTGCCCACCGTCCACAGTCTCACCGTGTAGTTGTTGCGCTTCTCGCCCTCCTTCAGGAACGTGTAGTCGGCGAAGCTGAGATAGCGCTCCTGGAGGTCGCTCTCCCCCGAGCCGGTCTTTGCCGGGATGATCGAGCTTTCGGCGATGTTGATGACGATCTGATCGACATAAGGCAGTTGCGCGCCATTCTGGTCGACACGATGATAATAGGGATTGCGCTCGAATACGTAGCGGTTTGCCGGCGAATAGGTCATGTTCTGCCAGGGTTGCAGCGTCGGCAGATCGGGATTCTCGAAGCGATAGCTGCGGGCCTTGCGGATCTGCAGCCGGGTCCAGTCCTTGACCTTTTCTTTCGCGACTTCGGCGGCAAGCTTGTCCGCATCCGCGTATTTGGCGTGGAACTGCTTGAGATAGGTCGAGGCACTGTAGATATCGAGCGGGCGTGTGGCGGCCAGAGCCGGCAGAAACTGCGGATTGGGAGCCTCCCATGTGTAGCGTACGGTCAGGTCGTCGATGACCTCGAATTTCGGGCCCTTGCCTTCGACCAGAAGCGCAGAGTCCAGCCCGCCGCGCTCCATGTCCTTGTCTGTCAGGATATCTTCCCACTGAAAGCGGAAATCCTCGGCCGTGAAGGGCGAACCGTCGGACCATTTGTGCCCCGGCCGCAAATGGAGGGTGAACACCCGGTTCCTGTCGTTCTCGTAGCTCTGCAGGATGTCCGGTTCCATCTCTAGCGATCTGTTATAGGCAACGAGGCGGGCATAGCCGTAGACGGTCATGAGCCGCAGGTCGCCCTGTTCGGACATGAGCGTCCGGATCGTCCCGCCCCGCTGGCCCACCGTCCGGCCCGTCGCTTCGTCGATGGTCACGACGCGCGGCTCCTTGGGCAACCGTTCGGCTTCCGGCGGCAGCTCGCCAGCCGCGACGCGTTCTGCCAGCAGCGGCGCCTCGTCCGACTGCGCGGGCACGATCGACATGGCCAGTACGACCAGGAAAGCAGCGAAGATTCTCATAAGCGAAACTCCCCGATATCGGCGGTCTGGCGCGCCAGGACCTGATGTCCGCCGCCGAGTTCTATGGCGGCAAGATCATGCATTTCCCCCCGGAACGCGTCGGGCCAGTTGCATGGGTCGGACGACCCCTTGAGTACAAGTTCGTCCAGCACCAGCGGCCGGTCGAGATCTGCGAACGGGACAGCCTTCAGCAGCGCTCTCGTGTATGGATGGGCCGGCGCCTCGAAGATCGCCCGGCTCGGCCCGATCTCGACGATGCGTCCTGCGGCCATGACGGCAACACGTTCGGCCATGTAGTTCACCACCGCAAGGTTGTGCGCGATAAACAGATATGTCAGCCCCATTTCCTTCTGCAGGTCCTTGAGCAGGTTGAGCACCTGCGCCTGGACCGAGACGTCGAGCGCCGAAACCGGCTCGTCGAGGATCAGCAGATCGGGATTCATTGCCAGCGCGCGCGCGATGCCGACGCGCTGGCGTTGGCCGCCGGAGAAGCTGTGCGGGTAGCGGTTGAGCGCGTTGGCGCCAAGTTCGACCGAAGTCAGGAGGTCCTTCGCCCGCGCCATCTGCTCGGCACGATTGCCTTGTCGGTGAATCTGCATGGGCTCGCGCAATATGTCGCCGATGGTCAGGCGTGGCGACAGCGAACTCACGGGGTCCTGGAAAACCATCTGCAACCGCGGCCTGAACGCCTTCAGCTGGCGCTCGTCGAGCTTCAGCACGTCGATCTGCTCGTGGCCATCGTCGAAGATCACGGAACCGGAATCAGCGGTAATGGCGCGGGTCAGTATCTTGCTGACGGTGGTCTTGCCGCTGCCGCTTTCGCCGACCAGCCCCAGGCATTCGCCCCGGCGGATCGTGAAGCTCACGTCGTCCACCGCCCTGATGACCCGAGCCTCGCCGCCAAGAAGCGATGCCTTCCTGAGATGATAGACCTTGCTCAGATTCGATACGGTAAGCAACGGCCGGTCGTCGGGCTGGGATCGCTTGGCCTCGCCCTTCTTCATTTCGATCACGGCGCGCTTGCCACCGCGAAGCGCGACAAGCCGCTGGTCGGGCGCCATGTCGAAGTGCGGGGCGGCGTTGAGCAGCGCCTTGAGATAGTCGTGCTGCGGATCCCTGAATATCTCGTCGACAGGACCCGCCTCGACCACCCTGCCGTCATAAACGACAACCACCTCGTCGGCGAGATTGGCGACCACGCCGAGATCGTGCGTGATCAGCAGAACGGCCATGTCGAGTTTCGCCTGCAAGTCCTTGAGGAGCTTCAGTATCTGCGCTTGCACGGTGACATCCAGCGCGGTCGTCGGCTCGTCAGCAATCAGCAGCGACGGACGGCAGATCAAGGCCATGGCGATCATGGCGCGTTGGCGCAGGCCACCGGACATCTCGAACGGGTACATGTCGTAGGCGCGGTGCGGGTTCGGGAAACCCACCAGGCCCAGCGTCTCCTCCGTTGCGGCACGGAGCTGTTGCCGCGACATGCCGGCGCCCGGCACGTGGATGCGCAGGCTTTCTTCCACTTGGTTGCCTACCGAATGGACCGGCGAGAGCGACGACATCGGCTCCTGGAAGATCATGGAGACGGCGGAACCGCGCAGCGACCGGACCCTGGGGCCGTTGGGCGGCAATGCCGCCATGTCCACGATCTCGCCGGACTTCGGCCTGAAGTTTATCGATCCGCCGGTGATCGTGCCGTTTTTCGGCAGGATGCGCATGATGGCCTGGGCAGTCACCGACTTGCCTGACCCCGACTCGCCGACAATCGCGGTCACCGTGCCCGAGCAGACGCGAAAGCTAATGCCTTTCACGACATCGACAGGCGAGCCGTTTACGTCGAAAGCCACCCTCAGGTCGCTGACGCGAAGAACCTCACCCTCATCCAACTCGTCGTTCCCCAGCCCCACAACGATGCTCAATTCCTCGGCTTTCACTGACTGCCGAGCCTGCCGCCGCCGCCCTCGGCAACGCTGAGCATGCTTCGGTTGTCCAATGCCGGCCGATCGATCAGGACTTCATGTTCTCCGCTGCCTGAGCATAGCCTCCGCCCGCTCCGTCGAGAAAATGAAAATGCGAATCCGACGTTACGGAAGGTACGTAGCAGGTCAGGATCGCACTGTCTTGAACACAAAGTCCGTAGCGAAGATTTTTCGCCTTGCGCCCGTCCTCCAGAAATTCCGTCAGCTTGCTCAGTTCGGCGTCCCCCAAAGACACGGTTATGCGCAACCCATCCTGGAATTTTCTATAGTCCGTATTGAGAGAAGTAAATTGCTTGTAGTGCCGCGCGCTGAAAGTTCCGATGCGCACGCCAAACGTCATGATGAACCAGGACAGGAAGGTCCAGAGATAAAGCCCGGCCCTGCGCACCGCCAGCGGTCGCTCGCCGCGCGTCGCTCGCGCCTCGAGTTCCAGCCCTGCCGGAGGCCATTTTCCAGCCGGCCCCGCTGGCGGCATGGGCGAACCGCCTCTCGGCAGCCGCATTCCGGCAAGGTCGAGCAATTTTTCCGCGATTTGCGGGAATTTCTCCGTCCTGCCCTCGCCTGGCTCGATGATGATCGAGACGATCTTCCCGTGCTCCGGCTTTATCGGTGACCAGCGGCAGGACAGACCGGTCAGATCCGGCCTGCTGCCGGGTGGTGCGGCAGGGATAGCGTATTCGCCGGCTTTCATCAGCGCCTCGGCGCGCGACAGCCCGCCACCGCGAAAAGCATAGTTGTTGATCGCTTCGGAGACCCGCGTCGCCTGCACGAGCACGTCGTGGCCTTCCGCCCGTACGGCGCAAACCGGCACGAGCGCTGCGCGCAGCACGAGGCCAAGATCCTCCTTCACCCAGGTAACGGTCCTCGCCATCGTATCGGCCACGACATCGCGATCCGCCGGCGAGCAGATGATCGCCGCGCCGTCGCCTCCGAAAATATAGGGCAGCTCCTGGGTACGAAGCGCATTCATCAAACCGCTGATCACCGCAACGCCCGCCATATTGACGGCCTTGTACTGGCCCTCCGCGATCGCCTTTCGGGACCCGACGACGTCGCTGACCGCAATCAGCCAGTCGTCGGGCGCGGGACGGTAGAGATCGTCGTCGAGAACCGTGCGAAACTCGCCGCCGACCGGCAGCGATCGCGTGAATTCAGCGGTTTGTGCCGTCATCCAGCGCGTCCTCCCGCGAGCAGACGATCCCGGCAGATGGTCCTGCTTCCCTGGAAAGCGCCCGCTCGACTTCGGGACCATCAGAACATATTACGAAGAAAAAATTGATACTGATTTCGCCGGCGCACTTAAAAAATCCGATCCGTGACTCCACATGTTGCGGCCTGCGGCAGGCGGCGCGTCTTTAAGGCTCTCCATGACAGACACCACTCTGGTTAACGAAATCAACGAATGGCTGGTGGACCAGGCGCTGTCGGAGCCGGACATAATCGGCATGTTCGAAGGCCTGTGCAACCGCATCCATGCTATCGGCGTGCCACTGGGCAGGGCCAGGCTCACCTGGCCGACGCTGCATCCGCTGTTCCAGGCGGAGACCATACTGTGGAAACGGACGGGACCTACCGAGTTCGAGCAGTTCAGGCATCAGGAAGCCGAGTCGGAAGACTGGTTGCGCAGCCCGATGAAATACATGTTTGACAACAATGTGGACGTGCTTCGCCGCAATCTGGACGGGCCATCGAGATTGCTCGACTTTCCGGTACTCGAGGAAGTCGCCGCACAGGGCATGACCGACTACCTGGTCATCCGCACCGGGCTGTCGATCAAGAACGAAACTGCCACCGCCAAGCATCTCGGCATCATCGCCACCTGGTCGGCCGACCGGCCGGGCGGCTTCACCAACAGCGAACTCGAAGCGCTGCAAAGGATCCAGCGCCGCTTCGCGGTGGCATGCAAGACGGTGATCCAGTCACGCATCGCACGCAACATCTCCGAGACCTATCTGGGCAGGGAAGCCGGCAACCGGGTGCTCGCCGGTTCGATCCGCCGCGGCGATGGCACCGCCACCAAAGCCGTGGTCTGGTACAACGACATGCGCAACTCGACCGCGCTCGCCGACACCATGCCCGGCCAGGATTTCATTCAGTTGCTCAACGAGTATTTCGACTGCACGGCCACGCCGATCATTGAAGCCGGGGGCGAGGTGCTCGATTTCGTCGGCGACGGCGTGCTGGCGATCTTCCCCTACAATGACGCCGGCGAACAGGAAGCGGCGGTCAGCGCCGCCATGGTCGCATTGCGCGGGGTATTCAAGGCGCGCGACGAGCTTAACGAGAAGCGGCACGCAAATGGCCTCTTCCCGATCCGATTCGGCATCGGGATCAATACCGGCACGGTGATGTTCGGAAATATCGGCATCTCGCGGCGCCTGACTTTTTCCGTCATCGGCCCGACCGTGAACGAGGTTTCACGGATCGAAGCGCTCACCAAGGCGACGGGGCAGGACGCGCTCGTCACGCGCGACATCGTTGCCGTCCACCCCGAGAAATGGACCAGCATCGGCCGCCAGCGCCTCTCCGGGGTCGCCGAAGAGATGGAACTCTTCACCCTCGCCAAGGGGACGATCCAGCAGGCGATTCCGATGGAACGCATCGAACTGAAGCCGGCCGTCAAGAACTGATAGACAAGGCGGCCGAGCCGATGAACCACTACTTAGGCGTATCTCAGGCTCCCGCCGCCCCGAGCGCATAGGCGTTCGCTTCAGCGCCCGTATTGCTCGACAGTTTGCTCGATCGCGCCGAAGATCGAGTGTCCATTCCTGTCCTTCATCTCTATGCGCACCGCGTCGCCGAAGCGCAGAAACGGCGTCCTGGCTTCACCGCTCTCCATCTTCTCGACGATCCGCAGTTCCGCCAAACAGGAATATCCGGCCCCGCCCGCATCGACCGGCTTGCCATGGCCGCCGTCCAGCTTGTTCGAGACGGTGCCCGATCCCAGAATCGTGCCCGCGGCAAGCGGCCTGGTCTTTGCAGCATGGGCGATCAACTGCCCGAAATCGAAATTCATCTCGCCGGCATTCGCCCGGCCGAGCGGCTTGCCGTTAAGGTCGACATGAAGCGGCAGGGCGAGCTTTCCGCCGTCCCAGGCGTCGCCCAACTCGTCCGGCGTCACCGCGACCGGAGAAAAGGCCGATGACGGCTTCGACTGGAAGAACCCAAAACCCTTGGAGAGTTCCGGCCCGGCCAGCCGGCGCAGGCTCACGTCGTTGACCAGCAGGACAAGCCGGATCGCCTCGCGCCCCTGCTTCGGATCGGCGCCCATCGGCACGTCGTCGACGATCACCGCTATCTCGCCTTCCATGTCGGCGCCCCAGGTCTCGTCAGCCACCCGTATGGGATCGCGCGGCGCAAGGAAGGAATCCGAACCTCCCTGATACATCAGCGGCTCGGTCGCGAAATCCGGTGGCAGGTCCGAACCGCGCGATTTCCCGACCAGTTCGACATGGTTGAGATATGCCGAGCCGTCCGCCCATTGATAGGCGCGCGGCAGCGGCGAATGTGCGTCGTGCTCATGGAACCGCTGCGACGGCACCGATCCCGTTTCGAGCGATTCCGCCAATGTCGCCAGATGCGGCGCGATGCGCCGCCAGTCGTCGAGCGCGGCCTGCAAGGTCGAAACCAGGAACGAGGCGTCGGTGAAGCGCGTCAGGTCGCGCGAGACGACGACCAGTTTCCCGTCGCGCGTGCCGTTCTTCAGCGTGGCCAGCTTCATGCAATTCCTCCCTTGCGGCCGGTAAACCCGGACCTGGGAGCACAACAGGGCTAATGCCGTCCGCCGTCAAGCCGTCGGCTTCGCATAGCCTACCAGTCCATCACGACTTTCCCGGAATTGCCCGATTTCATCGCCTCGAAACCGGAGATGTAGTCGTCGATCCCGATCCTGTGGGTAATCAGGCCCGACACATCGAGCGGTCCCTGCACCAGCGCAATCATCTTGTACCAGGTCTCGAACATCTCGCGCCCGTAGATGCCCTTGAGATGCAGCATCTTGAAAATGACCTTGTTCCAGTCGATCTCGAAGCCGGTGGGCGCGATGCCGAGGATGGCGATCTTGCCGCCATTGTTCATCGTGTCGATCATGTCACGGAAGGCGTTGGCGGAACCCGACATCTCCAGCCCGACGTCAAATCCCTCCTTCATGCCTTCCTCGCGCATCACGTCCCGCAGCTTCTCCTTCGACG
>JALYWP010000324.1 GCA_030852655.1 Pseudomonadota bacterium
GTGCTCGACCCCACCTTCACCGCCGCCTATTTCGATGAGACCGGCCTCTACGCCTATGGTCGCCAGCCCGATACGCTGCTCTGGAACCTGACGCGGCTTGCCGAATGCATGCTGCCGCTGGCGGAGAAGTCCAAGCTGGAGGACGTGCTGCGCGGTTTCGAGCCGCAGTTCCAGCGCGCCTTCAACGCCGCCATGCTGCGCCGCCTCGGCTTGGCACCCGCCGGGGACGAGGCCGGCACGGCGCTCGCACGCTCCGTGTGGAAGTTCCTCATCGACACGAAAATACCGTTCGAGCAGTTCTTCTTCGACTGGTTCGGCGGGCGGGCGAGCGAGAAGCGCGCCGCGGCGAGCCCGTCGGCAGGGCTCTATGCCGCGGAGAATTTCGAGCCGGTCTTTGCAACGATCGCAGCCCACGCTACCGCGCCAGGCATACGCCTCGAGCACGCCTATTTCTCGCGCGAAAAACCATGCACCATGCTGATCGACGAGGTCGAGGCACTGTGGGCGCCGATCGCCGAGAGCGACGATTGGTCGGCCTTCCATGAAAAACTCGCAGACATCGCGCTGATGCGCGAGGCTTACGCGGCTTAAACCCGTTCCGCCCTTCGCGCCGCGATCTGCCGCATCGCCATCACCCGGCGGCGGTAGATCTCGGTCCGCATCGCCATCAGGTGCAGCGTGAGGAAAAGCAGCGTGAATCCTGCCGCCATCACCATCAGCGGCACGAGCATCGAGGCGTCGATCGTGGGGCCGTCGAGCCGGAACACCGATGCCGGCTGGTGCAGCGTGTTCCACCAGTCGACCGAGAATTTGATGATCGGGATGTTGATGAAGCCGACCAGCGTGATGATCGCGGCCGCCCGCGCTGACTTGGCCGGATCGTCGATGGCACGCGTCAGCGCGAGGATGCCGAGATACATCAGGAAAAGCACGAAGACCGAGGTCAGCCGCGCGTCCCACACCCACCAGGCCCCCCACATCGGCTTGCCCCAGATCGAGCCGGTGGCCAGTGCGAGTGCGGTAAACACCGCACCGATGGGGGCCGCCGCCTTCAACGCCACATCGGCCAGCGGATGGCGCCAGACCAGCGTGCCTAGCGCAGAGAGCGCCATCAGCGAGTAGCAGAGCATGGAGAGCCAGGCGAACGGCACGTGGATGTACATGATCCGGACCGTGATGCCCTGCTGGAAATCCTCCGGTGCGGCGAAGCCGAGATAAAGCCCGGCGACGAGAAGCACCAGGCTCGCACCTGCCACCCAGGGCAGGATGCCATCGGCCAGTGCCAGAAATTTCGTCGGATTGGCGAGATCGGAAAGGCGCCTCGTCCTGTTCCCTGTCGCGCTGTCGCTCGTGTCGCTCATGCAACGTTACATAACGTCGCCGCCCCCCGGCGGCAATCGCATCAAGCGCCGCAGCACCGGCGACGAGCGGAAACTATGCCGCTGCCTCGACGGCAATGCGTGAAACACGCCGTACCTCCTCGTCGGTGAGCAGTCCGCCCGCCCGCAGCAGCGAGGCGAAGCGGCCGTTATGGGCCGAAAGCTCGGCGAAGCCACCCATCTCGACGATGCGGCCATTGTCGAGGAAGATCACCAGGTCCGCGTCACGCACCGTGGTCAGGCGATGAGCAATGATGAAGGTGGTGCGGTCCTGTCGGAGCCGGTCGATCGCTTCCTTGACGCGCGCCTCCGTCTCGACGTCGAGCGCACTGGTCGCCTCGTCCAGCACCAGGATCGGCGCGTCCTTCAGGATGGCGCGGGCCAGCGCGATGCGCTGGCGCTCGCCGCCCGAAAGCTGGCTGCCGCGCTCGCCGGCCGGCGTGCCGTAGCCGTCGCACTTGGCCAGGATGAAATCATGCGCGGCGGCTGCTTCCGCGGCGGCTTGGATCTCGTTGTTCACGGCGCCCGCGCGTCCGATGCGAATGTTCTCCTCGATCGAGCGGTTGAACAGGCCGGAATCCTGGAACACGGTCGCGATCGACTGGCGCAGAGACTTCCGCGTTACGCCGGCGATGTCGACGCCATCGATCAGGATGCGGCCGTGCTGCGGCGAATGCACCCGCTGCAGGAGGTTGATGAGCGTCGTCTTGCCCGAGCCGGTAGGGCCGACGATGGCGACCGTCTGCCCGGCCTTCACCTCGAAGGAGATGCCGCTCACGCCCTGCCCGGAATTGGGGAACTCGAAGGTGACGTCGTCAAAGCGGACGTGACCGCTCACGCGGTCGAGTTCGTAGAGGCCCGCCGGTTCCTGCGCATGGATGGAATCGTCCTCGAGCTTGTAGAAATCCTCGAGTTTCACCCGCGCCTCGAATATCTGGTTGACGAAGTTCGATATCTGGTCGAGGCGGCTGATCAAGAGCGTGGCGAAGCCTGTGAAGGCGACGATGTCGCCGATCCGGAGTTCGCCGCGAGAAACGAGCAGCGCGCCGATCAAAAGCACGACCATCATCGAGATCGTCGAGGCCAGGCGGTGCAACGCGCTGGCGAGAGCCCACCAGTCGAGCACCGGATTCTGCGCCGAAAGCAGCGCACGCACATGATCGCGAAGCGCCTCGGTCTCGTGGCTGATGCGATTGTAGCTCTGCAGCACGGCGACGTTGCCGACCGAGTCGGTCACATGCTCGAAGACCTTGTGATAGTGCCGCTCGACCGATTTCTGGCCGGCGCTGGTCTTGCGCATCACCAGTCGGCCGATGGCGATGTAGAGGATGCCGAGCACCACCAGCACCATCGACATGCGCACATCCAGCGCCAGCGCGGTCGGCACCAGCAGGACGAGGGCGACGACGGTCGACAGATGCTGGCGCATGAATTCCAGCCACAGCGAAAACAGCGCATCGACCGCTCTCAAGAGCGTGTGCAGCGCATTGGACGTGCCGCGCTGATGATGCCAGGACAGCGGCATGGTGATGGCGCGCTCGAACGAATCGCAAAGCACGCCGGCGCGCCGCGCATGCGCGATGCGGTCGGCGCCGCGCGCCACCAGGACGAAGGCGATGATGTTGAACACGCCGAGCCCGGCCCATAGCGCCAGCGTCGGCACAAGGCCGCGCTTTTCGGTGATGGCGTCGATGATGGCGCCGAACAGAACCGGCTCGGCGATGGTCACCACCGCGAGGATTATGTTTGCTGCGCAGATGAGGGTTACTCGCCCCTTGTCTGCCCCAAGATACCGGAGTGCCCTCCAGTAGATTTCGAACAACGACACGCAATTACCTCGTCATATGAAAATTGTGCAACGCACCATGGATGTCGTACTTATGGTCGAGACGCATTACAATGCGCTCCCAACGGGTCTGTTCCCTCAAACCGAACAACAAACAGCAACGGCACGAAATGTTCCGTGATCTTCTAACAGCTTGAGATTTATACAAAAACGGCAGGGTTGCGGCGGAAAAATGGCAACTTCGGCAAGTTCTGTGATAATTTTCGAAAGACTATCCGGGTATCAATACTGAGACACGAACCTCGCCGGCCCGCCTGAGCTCGATCTCGGAACCAGCCTGGCGCTCGCCGTCGATCTCGATTGATGGCTCGGCGCCTTCCTCGCGCCGCACCTCGATCCGGTAGACGGCGTCGGCAAGTCGCAGCGTGGCCTTGAAACCTTGCCAGTGGCCGGGCAGCGCCGGCTTCACCGAAAGACGGTCACCCTCCTTCCTGATGCCGAGAATGCTCTCCACCGCCGCGCGATACATCCAGCCGGCCGAGCCCGTGTACCAGGTCCAGCCGCCGCGTCCGCCCTTGTCCGGCGAGGAATAGACGTCCGCTGCCACCACATAGGGCTCGGTGCGATATTGCTCCGCCGCCGCCTCGTCGAGCGCATGGTTCACCGGATTGAGCATGGAAAAGCAGCGCCAGGCCTCGTCCGTCTTGCCCATCTCGGCCAGAGCGATGACGAACCACGTCGCCGCATGGGTGTATTGCCCGCCATTCTCGCGCACGCCCGGCGGATAGCTCTTGATGTAGCCCGGCTCCTTCGGCGTATCGTGGAAGGCCGGCGTGAACAGCTTGATGATCTTCAGATCCTCGTCGACCAGATGCCTGGTGGCCGCCTCCATCGCGGTACGCGACCGCACCGGATCGCCGCCTCCCGACATCACGCTCCACGACTGCGCGATGGAATCTATCTGGCATTCGTCGGAATTGCGCGAGCCGAGCGGCGTGCCGTCGTCATAGCTGCCGCGTCGATACCATTCACCATCCCATGCTGCGTTCTCCAGCGCCTGCTTCAGCCGCTTGGCGTGTTTTTCCCAGGTCTTGGCGCGCTTGGCGTCGCCGCGCGTCCTGGCCATGCCGATGAAGTTGCCGAGCGTCTTCAACAGGAACCAGCCAAGCCAGACGCTCTCGCCCTTGCCCCCCTCGCCGACGCGGTTCATGCCGTCGTTCCAGTCGCCGCCGAGGATCAGCGGCAAGCCGCTGGGGCCGGTCCGGGCGACCGCCAGGTCCAGCGCGCGCACGCAATGCTCGTAGATGCTCGCGGTCTTCTGCGTCACCTCCGGCGTGAAGAAGGCGTCGTGCTGGCCGGGCTGCAGTGCTTCGCCGTGGATGTAGGGCACCTGCTCGGCCAGGATGGTGTCGTCGCCGGTCACGCGGATGTAGCGGTGTACGGCATAGGCCAGCCAGACCACGTCGTCCGATATTATGGTACGGACACCTGCGCCCGTGCGCGGCAGCCACCAGTGCTGCACATCGCCTTCCTCGAACTGGCGGCGGGCTGCGTTCAGTATCTGCTCGCGCGCCAGCCCGGGATCGTGCAGCAGCAGCGCCAGCGTATCCTGCAACTGGTCGCGGAAACCGAACGCGCCGCTCGCCTGGTAGAAGGCGGAGCGCGCGCGCAGGCGGCAGGCGACGCTCTGGTAGAGCAGCCAATGGTTGACCATCGCATCGAACGCCATGTCCGGCGTTTCGACCTGCAACGTCTCCAGGAAGCCGCGCCACTCCTTTTCCGTCTCGGCGAGGCGCTCGGCAAAATCCTTCGCCCGGTGCTTCTCGACCAGCGAACGCGCCTCGTCGGGAGAGTCGGCATCGCCGAGCAGCCAGAGCATCGAGGCCTCGCCGCCGGCCGCAACGTCGACGTCCCGCGCCATCGCTGCGCACGGGTCGGCGCCTGCCTCGACCTTACCCGAGAGGGCAGCTCCTGTCGAAACGGATTTCGGCAGCACGACCGTTCCCTCGTGCCCTATGAACTCATGGCGGTCTGCCGTCACCGACTGCGCGCCGCCGTCCGATGCAAGGAAAGCAGTCCTGTCTCCGAAATCGAGGCTGTAGGGATTGCGGGCAAGCAGCGCGCCGGTTGCTTCGTCGAGACCCGGCACGATGGAAGGCGCGGATCTGGCGCGGTTGTTGCCGAGCACCCATTCGGCATAGGCATAGACCCTGAGCCGGGCCGGAGCCGATCCGGCGTTTCGGATCGTCAGCCGCGACAGCTTCACCGGATCGGCCGGGTCGACAAGCTGCGTCAGTTCCAGCGTCAACGGCCCGCGCCTGGCGGTAAAGGTGGAAAATCCCTGGCCGTGCCGGGCCTCGTAGCTCGTCGAGACGTCGGGCGCGACGGCCGCGAACGGCGAGAAGGTCGTGGCGCTCTCCAGGTCGTGGACGTAGAACGCCTCGCCGGGCCGGTTGGTCACCGGGTCGTTGGTCCATGGCGTCAACTGGAAATCGCGGCTGTTGCGGCTCCAGGTGAAGGACGCGCCCTCCGCCGAGGTGTGGAAGCCGAATGCCTGGTTGGAGATGACGTTGATCCACGGATGCGGCGTCGCCCGGCCTGCATCGAGCCTGACCACATAATCCCGCCCGTCGCGGTCGAAGCCGCCGAAGCCGTTCCACGACTGCAAGCCTTCGCCGTTGGCCGGGGCAGCCGCAGGCGGCGCCAGCTGGCCGGCAGCCGGGCGCGCCGCAGGCTCGGCCGTTTCGCCGGTTGCAAGCCGAGCCGCGTCGCGGGCGGCGAGAGCGGCTGCCTCGGCGCGTTCGACCTGGTCGAAGATGCGGCCGTTGCGCGTATGAAGCACCACGCGCGCCACGGCGAGCAGCGTCCTGTAGGAATTCTCGTCCATCAAGTCGCGTCGGACGGCGAAGATGTGCTGGCGCGGGCCGAGTTCCTTGCCGCGCAGGCGGCTGTTCTCGCAGAGCTGTTCGATGGCCTGCTGCAGATCCTGCACATAGGACGAGGCCTGCTCGTTGACGATGACGAGATCGGCGACCAGCCCCCTCGCCCGCATGTATTCCTGGTAGCGCAGCGCGCTCGCCACGATCTCCAAATCGGCAATGTCGCCCACCCTGACGGCGAAGATCGGGTAGTCGCCCGAGATGCTCATCGGCCAGAGCGCGGACTGGCGGCCGAGCCCCGCCGCCACAGTGTCCGACGGCGGCCGCAGGAACGGGTCGGGATAGATGAGATAGGAGGCGAGCCGCTGAACGTTCGCCGCGTCGGACAGTGTGAGCCCCATATGGCGGGTCTGCACCTGGCTTCGTGTCCAGGCGAGCATCGCCTGTCGGTGGAAGCTCCCGGCATGGTCGAGCCTGCCGATGGCCGTCTCGACCTCGGCGCGATTCGCCCCGACCACCGTCCAGAACGTCAGCGACACCTTCTTGTTGGCGCGCACGCGCACCCGGCGGCGCAACGCCATCACCGGATCGAGCGTGAAGCCGTGACTCCCGGACAGGCGCGCATCCGGGTCGAAGGCGGCCGGATCGGCGATGGTGCGGCCGCGGCCGATGAAGGCGCGCCGGTCGGTTTCGGCTTCCGCCTCTCGCACGCCGACCGGATCGGTCACGAAATGCGCCGCGGCGATATCGGGCTCGCTCGGCGAGCGCTTGCGCCGCTCGGCGAATATGGCGTTGCGGTCGGGCGATATCTCGGTTTCGACGAACATCTTGGAGAAGGCTGGATGCGCGTTGTCGTTGGCCTCCAGCCCCAGCACCAGCTCGGCGAAGGAGGTCACTTCGATCAGCCGGTCGCTCGGGCCGTCATTGATGATGGTGACGCAGCGTGCCTCGCCGTCGCCTTCCGAGACGACGATGCACTCGACCTCGGTCCGCAGCGTGCCCACCGACTTGATGAAGGTCGTCTTGTCGTCGCAAAGCAGCGTGCGGCAGATTTCTTCCGGCGCTTTCCTCGGCTCCGCTGTCGCCGACCACCATTCGTTGGTCGAGGTGTCGCGCAGGAAGATGTAGCTGCCGAGCCTGTCCTCGGTCGGGTCGGCCTGCCAGCGCGTCACCGCCATCTCGCCCCAGCGGCTGTAGCCGGAACCGGTCGCCGTCATCATGACCGAGTAGCGGCCGTTGGACATCAGGCTGGTCGAGCGCAACGCGGCAGCCGGGTTGAGCACCAACCGCGTGTCCGGGCTCTGCTCGACGACGACGTCCTTCACGCGCTCGTCAGCCTCGGTGCGCACCGTTGCCACGGGAATGTCGCGCGGCGCCTTCTCCTGCAGCAGAAGCTCGGCCGCCTCGATGACCGGATCGCTGTGGAAGCGGTCGCGCATCCGCCCCTCGAAGACGACGTTCGCCACCGCCACGATGGACATGCCGGAGTGGTGGGCCATGAAGTTGTAGACGACCTGGTGGTCCGTTCCTTCCGGCACGCGCGACGGCGTGAAGTCTACCGCGTCGTGGTAGCCGTACCGGCCGAGAGCGCCGAGCGCCGTTAGGCGTTCGAGGTTGTCGACGGCCTCACGCGGCATGAATTGGGCGGCAAGCACCGTTGCATAGGGCGCTATCACGGTGTTCTGCCCGAGCCCGCGTTTCAGGCCGAGGCCGGGCACGCCGAAATTCGTGTACTGGTAGGTCAGTTCCGGATCGCGCGCATTGTAGGCCGCTTCCGAAATCCCCCATGGGACGCGTTTCTGGCGGCCATATTGGATCTGCCGCTTGATGATCAGATGGCTGGTCTGGTTGAGGATGCCCCCCTGCGGTTCCTTCATGACCAGCGGCGGCATCAGATACTCGAACATCGAGCCCGACCATGACATCAGCGCGCCGCGGAAGCCGATCTCGACGATCGGCCGGCCGAGCCGGAACCAGTGCTCGGTCGGCAGGTCGCCCTTGGCGATGCCGAACAGGCTGGTCAGCCGCGCCTCGGAGGCGAGCAGGTCGTAGCAGGCCTCGTCGAGCTGATGCTGCTCGACGCGGTAGCCGATCGACAGCAGCTTGCGCTCGTGCCGCATGAGGAAGGAGAAATCCATCTCGAAGGCGTACTGCCGGCAGCGCTGGCTGAGCGCCATGAGCTTGGTGCGCAGCACGGCGACCGCCTGGTCGTCGCTGTGCGCGTCCTGCACATGCGCCTCGCAGGTCGCCGCCAGCCGGGCCGCCCATTCGGCGAGCTCGGCGCTGCGCGTGGACTTCGCCTCGGTGTCGATGGCGACGGCGAGCTTGCGGATCTCGCTCGCCTGGACGGTCAGGTTGATGGTGCGGATCGACGCCATCTCGGGCTGGGTCTTGATGGTCTGGACCGCGCGGCGCATGCCGACCACGCGGTCGAGCAGCCTTTGCCTGAGCGGCCTGAGCTGCCGCCGGTCGTCGGGCAGTTCGGACAAGCTCTCGTCGAGGATGGTGACGCAGTCGAGTATGCCGTCGAAGTCGCCCTGCAGATGCACCGAGGGTGCCTCGGCCCATTCGGCGCAGGCGGCAGCGACTGCGACCAGATGGCCAGCGAGATTGCCGCTGTCGACGGCCGAAACGTAGAGCGGGTAGAGCGGCCGGAGCGCCGTCGTCTCGTACCAGTTGAAGAGGTGGCCGCGATGGCGCTCCATCTTCTCGATGGTCGACACCGTCGCGTCGATGCGCGCGGCCGCGTCGGCCAGGCTGATCCAGCCGAAATCGCGCGCCGAGACGACCGACAGCAGATAGACGCCGATGTTCGTCGGCGAGGTCCTGGGCGCCACGACCGGGTGCGGCGTCTCCTGGAAATTGTCCGGCGGCAGGTGATTGTGCTCGGCCGTCACGAAGGTCTCGAAATAGGCCCAGGTGCGGCGCGCGACGGTTCGCAGCATGGCGGTGTCGGCGGGCGACACGCGCAGGCGATCCTCCGTCTCGGCCGACCGGCTGATCAGCCAGGCGAAGGCGGGCGATCCCGCCCAGAAGACGAAGAAGAAGAAGGCGACGAAAGCGCCGGTGGAATCGGCGAGCACAGGGATCGCCAGTCCGACGACCGCGATGATCACCGCGCCGTACATCAGCGCATAGTAGGAGCGGAGGCTGTTGCCGTCAGCCTGGTGCGCCTGCGAGGCGGTGCGCCATTCGAGCAGGTTCTGGCGGCTGACGAACATGCGGTAGAGCGTGCGCACGATGGCGTCGCCCATCATCCAGGCGCTGTGCGCCATCAGCACCACACGCAGCGCGACCAGCGCCGTGCCGAATGCGGCGTCGCGCGCCAGCGCGGTGAAATGGCCGCGCGCCGTCATCTCGCGGCTCTTCGGCAGGACCGAATCGACGATGTCGAAGGTCGGCGCCATGAACAGCGCAAGGATGAGCAGCGCCTGCCATTGCGCCGCCTGCGTGAAAGGCAGCAGCGTCCAACCGGCGATCGTCGCCATCACCCAGAAGATCGGGGTCAGCGAGCGGCGGAGGTTGTCGATCATTTTCCAGCGCGACAGAGCGGGGACGCCGGACTTCGGATCGAAGATGTAGCCGAGGAGCTGCCAGTCGCCCCGCGCCCAGCGATGCTGGCGCGACGCGTCGACCGAATAGCGGGTCGGGTAGTCCTCGACGACCTCGACGTCGGTGACCAGCGCCGATTGCGCCAGCGCGCCTTCGAGCAGATCGTGGCTCAGCACCTCGTTCTCGGCGATACGGCCGTCGAGCGCCGTCTCCAGGGCGTCGATGTGATAGAGCCCCTTGCCGGTGAAGGAGCCCTCTCCGAACACGTCCTGATAGAGGTCGGAGACGGCGAAGACGTAGGGATCGATGCCGCGATTGGCGGAGAAGACGCGCTGCAGGAACGACGCTTCGTCGCCGGTGGTCAGCGACGGCGTCACGCGCGGCTGCAGGATCGAATAGCCGGCGACGACCCTGCCGCCGTCGATCACCGGCCGGTTGAGCGGATGGCAAAGCTTGCCGACCAGACGGTCGACCGCATCGCGCATCATGCGCGTGTCGGCGTCGAGCGTCATGACGTGGACGACGTCTTCCGGCAGCGGCGCGTCCGGCGGCATGAAAGTCGTATCCGGCTCGCCGCGCAGGAGCAGGTTGAGCTCGTGCAGCTTGCCGCGCTTGCGCTCCCAGCCCATCCAGCATCCCTGCGACGGGTTGTAGAGGCGCTTGCGGTGCAGCAGGTAGAAACGCGGCGGCCCGCTGACCGGATAGCGCTGGTTGAGCCGCTCGATCTCGGCGCGCGCGAAGGCCAGGATCTCCGTATCGGCGGTGGTCTGCTCGACGCTGCTGTCCGGCCAATCGGACAACAGCGCAAAATGCACCTCGCCGGTCATGTTGGCGAGATGATGCACCTCGAGCTTGCGCACGCTCTCCTCGACGTCGTCACGCGAGCCGATGAGGGTCGGCACCACCACCAGCGTGCGCGCCTCCGCCGGAACGC
>JALYWP010000365.1 GCA_030852655.1 Pseudomonadota bacterium
ACGATCATTTCGAGGCCGCGTGCGAAATCCCTGATATGCTCGATGTCGAGCGGCCACGGACAGCCGACCTTGAACAGCCGGACGCCGATCTCGTTGGCCCGCTCCTCGTCGATGCCGATATCCTCCAGCGCCTGGCGGACGTCCAGATAGCTCTTGCCCACTGTGATGATGCCGATCCTGGCCCCGCTGCCGCCCGAATAGACCATCCGGTTGAGGCCATTGGCGCGCACGAAGGCTGCGGCGGCCCCGCGCTTGAACTCGTGCAGCCGCGCCTCCTGGCCGAGGAAATCGATCTCGTGACGGATGTTCAGCCCGCCGGGCGGCATGTCGAAGTCGGGCGCGACGATGTTCAGCCGTTCGGGCGAGGCGTCGACCGAGGCCGTCGATTCGATGTTGTCCTTGACGCATTTTATCGCCGCCCAGGTGCCGGCGAAGCGCGACAGCGCATAGCCATAGAGCCCGTAGTCGATCAGTTCCTGAACGCCGGCGGGGTTCAGGATCGGGATCATCGTGTCGACGAACAGAAACTCGGTGGCGTGCGCGTTGGTGGAGGATTCCGCCGTATGATCGTCGCCCATCAGCGCGAGCACACCGCCATGTTTCGATGAACCGGCGAGATTGGCGTGACGGAATACGTCGCCCGAGCGGTCGACGCCCGGCCCCTTGCCGTACCAGACCGAAAAGACGCCGTCGTGCTTGCCTTCGCCGAGCAGTTCGGCCTGCTGTGTCCCCCAGCAGGCAGTCGCGGCAAGCTCCTCGTTGAGGCCGGGCTGGAAGACGATGCCGGCCCGGGCGAGTTGCTTCTTGGCGCGCCAGAACTGCTGGTCGAGCCCACCGAGGGGCGAACCGCGATAGCCGGAAACGAAGCCTGCCGTGTTCAGCCCCGCCAGCCGGTCGCGCTCGCGCTGCATCAGGAGCATGCGCACGACCGCCTGCGAGCCGGATAGGAAAACGCGCTGCTTGCCGAGATCGAACTTGTCGTCGAGCGCAACGTCGTGGAGCGTCATCGGCGAATCCTCTGCGGAGGCCTGCCTCGGAATTTCAGGCGGGCCAGCGTGTCGCAATGTTTCCCCGTGGGGACGGCAAGGTCAAACGAAATCCGGGATGGCTTGAAAAGCGCAATTCCCGGCCCCCGCCGGCAACGGCCGCGCAACAAAGTGATGGATAGACCATGAAACGCGCAGGAAAATGATCTTCGTGCGCCGTCGGATCGCTATTGCCGTGCCTCGGCTGGCGCCCCCGGACAGGGCGGCCCTTGTCGATTCGGGAGCTTTCCGCCGCGATGTCCGGCAAGCGCCGGGTTCGGCATGTATCCGGACCCGACCACCAGTGGGAGGTCCGGCAATATGCTCTGGTCCTCTGTGGACGCCATCACCGTCTCGATGGTCTGCCTGGTCGCGCCGTCCAATCCCTCGATCCTGATCGAAACCTTGTAGGGCCGATCCTTCACCACGCAGCGCAGGGGCGGACTTTCGATGGTCGTCTTGGCCGTCTTCGACCATATCTTCTGGCGCACGACGAGCGGTTCGCCGCCAGCGGGGTTTTCGAAGCTCGCAACCGCCGCCAGTTCGTCCTCTATCGGCCGAACCGGCACGATGTTGATCAGATAGGTCGCCTTCGCTTCGCGATAGTTGAAGACGAAAATCTTGCCTTCGACCGCGAAATATTCGCCCTCCCCGCCGCTGTCGCGGCAGGCCGAGACGCCGAGCAGGACGAGAACGAGAAACAATCGCTCGACAAGCGGCTTACGCATCGACATCGTCCTTTTCGGCTTGCTTGCGGCGTTCGTAATGCCGCTTCGCCTTGTGGCGGTTGCCGCACACCGACATGTCGCACCAGAGGCGGCTGGAGTTGCGGCTCCGGTCGACGAACAGCCAATTGCAGTTCGGGCAGATTCTGATCTTCTTCCACACATCGCCCGCAAGCAGCGACAGCGCCGAGACCGCAAGCGCCGTCTCGAAGCGGATAGGCGTCGACGGATCGCCGAACGGCATGCCGTCCGCGCCCACCTCCTCGGCGCTGCCGTCCAGGCACGCCGCGCAGGCGCGCAGCAATTCGGGAAGACGGGAAGACTGAAGTGCACCCGCCACGGCCGCCTCGCGGAACAGCCCGTCCGCGGCTTCCCGCAATGCGACGACCCGCCGGGCGGCCGCGTCGCACGCCTCGAAAGAAAGCTGGCGGCCGCCGAGTTCGGCCGAACGAAAGCCGCCTGCGGCCTCCGCGAAACGCGCGATCTCCGCCATATCCTCGAAGCGATCGAAGCTGCGGACCGCATCGCCGCGCAGCACGACCGTATTGGTGGTGTCGAGCACCAGCAGCCCGCCGGAAAAGCGATGTTTCGTCCAGGCAACCGTCATGCTCGAATTCTAACTGGTAAAACAGATTTGACAAGTTAGATATCGCGGCACA
Organism: Pseudomonadota bacterium; assembly: GCA_030852655.1. Lineage (GTDB taxonomy): Bacteria > Pseudomonadota > Alphaproteobacteria > Rhizobiales > Rhizobiaceae > Mesorhizobium_K. Next base: position 2,410 of record JALYWP010000365.1, read on the forward strand.
CTGTCGGCGTGCGGAATTGCCGGAGCGGCCCGACCACCGATGCCCTATTTCTTGCAGCAACTGCTGAACGGCTTCCATTCCGGCGCCCTCTATGCGCTGCTGGCCTTCGGTTATGTGCTGACCAACGGCGTGCTGAAGCGCACCAACCTGGCATACGGCCCCATATTCGCCTTCGCCGGACAGGTGCTGATCCTGGTCGCGGTGTTCGGCTGGAACGTGCTGTGGCTCACGCTTCCGGCGACGGTCGCGCTGGGCATCGCGCTCGCCTTCGTCTACGCGGCGCTGACCGCCGGCGTGCTGTCGCGCAGCATCTTCATCCCGCTCGCCGAGCGTTCCCCGAACGCCATCGTGGTGGCGACGCTCGGCGTGGCGCTGGTGCTGATGGAACTGGCCCGCATCGCCGCCGATACGCGCGACTTCTGGCTGCCGCCTATGCTGGCGACGCCGGTGACGTTCCTCTCGGCGGGTGGGTTCGTCGCCACCCTCACCATCATCCAGATCGTCAACTGCGTGCTGGCGCTGGCGGTGATCCTGCTCGCCGGCCTCGTCCTGTCGCGCTCGCGGCTTGGCCGTTCCTGGCGTGCGGTCAGCGACGATCCCCATGCAGCCGCCCTGTGCGGCATCGATGTCCGCGGCGTCTTCCACGCGGCGGTTGTCGGCGGTGCGCTGCTGGCTGCGCTGGCCGGTTCGATGGCGGCGCTCTATTACGGCAATATCAGCTTCGGCAGCGGCATGGTCTACGGGCTGAAGGTGCTCTTCGTGACCGCGGCAGGCAGCTATCGCGATCCCTCGCGCGCGGCGGTCGGAGCGGCCTTTTTCGGCATCGCCGAATCGCTGTGGTCCGGATATTTCCCGATCGAATGGCGCGACGCCTGGATGTTTGCATTCCTGGCGGCGCTGCTCGTGCTCACCCGGACCGGCAAGGAAGAGGACCGCGTCATCCGCTAGAGCGCCCTGCGTCATTTTGGACGCACAAAGGACG
>JALYWP010000366.1 GCA_030852655.1 Pseudomonadota bacterium
TGATCGCGGTGATGACGCCTATCTCGGTGATCGTGCCGGTGCTGATCGCCGAATACGTCATCCACTACCACATTGACTGGGGCAAGGAGCAGGTCGTGCGTGCGTTCGACTGGCGCGACGGCGCGCGGTTCTGGAACGCGATCGGTTTCGACCAGCTCCTGCACGGGCTGACCTACCTTGCCATCGTGGTCTACGTGATGGGCAAGGTTGCCGGGTAGGAAGGCTCCAGATCGGGGCGGCTCCCCACCCGGCAAGCGGCCGCCATGACGGCGGGCGCCATGCAGGCGAAGCCGGCAGTGCGGCAGTTCCCTGTCCCAGGCAGAAGCGGACCCTGTCAAGCCGGGCCGACGATGCCCCAGGTCACGCCGAAGGGGTCCTTCACCTGGCCGTATTTGTCGCCCCAGAAGGCGACCTCCAGCGGCACGGTCACCTCGGCGCCGGCATCGACTGCGCGCTTCCACCATGCCTCGGCATCATCGACGACGAGATGCAGGCCGATGTGCTTCGGCGGCTCGTCTGGGGTACCGTGCTCGGGAAAAGGGTCGTTGAACATCATCGACCCGCCATTGATCTCGACATGGACATGCATCGAGCGGCCGTCCGGCGCCTCGCGGCGGTCGACGAGCCTGGCGCCGAAGGCTCGTTCGTAGAAGGCGGTGGCGGCTTTCGTATCGCTCACCGTGAAATAGGCGACGACGCCGGGGATCGCCGGGGACTTGTCTTTGGACATTTGCGTTCCTCCGGGTTTCAGATCGTCTTCAGGAGTTCCGCGAGTTGGTCGGCGCATTGGCCCCAGCCCTCGTGGAAACCCATCTTTTCATGCTCCTTGCGGTCGTCGGCGGTCCAATGACGCGCGCGCGCCGTGTAGCGCGTCGTGCCGCCTTTCCCGTCGCTGGCATCCTCGAACGTGATGATGGCCGTCATGAACGGCTTTTCCGACGGCTGCCACGCCGAGGTGAAGGCGTCGGTGAAGACGAGTCTCTCGTTTTCGACGACCTCCAGGTAGATGCCGGGGTTGGGGTAGTCGTTGCCGTCCGGATCGCGCATCACGATCAGGCTCGAACCACCGGGCCTGACGTCGAGCGACACGCCGGAAATCGTCCAGGGCCGGGGCACGAACCATTGCTTCAGCAGTCTGGGCTCGGTCCAGGCGCGGTAGACTTTCTCGCGCGGCGCGTCGAAGATGCGCTCCAGCACGAGTTCGCGATCGGCCGGGAAATCGGCGCTGACCCTGGCTTGGACGTTCATCATTTCCTCCTGACATCAGCCCCGATAAGGGCTCCATGTCCCAATGACGATTGGCCCTTGTCCGTTTCGACAAGGATCAGCCAGGAATCTCAGATTTTTTTCAGGAGTTGTCAGGAGGCGGGCGAGACCTTGCCCCTGGGGGCATCGGCGGCCAAGCGGTCGAGATGCATGCGGATATGGGCCGCCTCGGCGGCGGAATTCGCCAGCGAGATGGCGCGGTCGAAGGCGGCGCGCGCTTCTTCATTGCGGCCAAGTTGCATCAGGAGCCCGCCTTTGACGCCGAAGAAATGGAAATAGCCCGAAAGTTTCGGCGCCAGCGGCTCGATCATCTCGAGCGCTGCCTGGGGGCCTCGTGCCCTGGAGACGGCGACTGCGCGGTTGAGCGTGACGACGGGAGAAGGCTGGATCGCCTCCAGCCCCTGGTAGAGCACGTCGATCTGCTGCCAGTCCGTATCCTCGGGCCGCTTTGCGCGGGCATGAAGCGCCGCGATCGCCGCCTGGATCTGGTAGGGGCCCGAACGGCGGTGGCGCATCGCCTTGTCGATCAGCGCCAGCCCTTCGGCGATCATCCTTGCGTTCCATTTCGTGCGGTCCTGGTCGTCGAGCAGGACAACCGCGCCATCCGCATCGAAGCGCGCCGCCGCACGCGCATGTTGGAGGAACAGCAGCGCGGTCAATCCCATGACCTCCGGTTCCGAGGGGAAGATGCGCAAGAGGAGCCGCGCCAGCCGGATAGCCTCGTCGCAGAGCGGGATGCGCATCGGCACGTCGCCACCGCTCGCCGAATAGCCCTCGTTGAAGACAAGAAAGACCATGGCGGCGACCGCTGCGAGCCGCTCGGAGCGCTCGACCGGACCGGGCGCCTCGAACGGCACTTCGGCCTGCGCGATCTTGGCCTTGGCGCGGGTGATGCGCTGCTCCATCGCCGATTCGCCGACAAGGAAGGCGCGCGCGATCTGCTTAACCGAGAGGCCCGACACGATGCGCAGCGCCAGAGCGATCTGCTGTGTGGCCGGCAGGTCGGGATGGCAGCAGATGAACAAGAGCCGCAATATGTCGTCGCGGTAGTCGGCACCGTCGAGCCGCTCGGCAATCGCGGTTTCGGCGTCTTCGAGGTCGGACAGCACCCGCTCGTCCGGCAGCGGGTCGTTTTTCGACCTGCGGCGCACTGCGTCGATCGCCGCGTTGCGGCCGACGAAGATCAGCCAGGCGGTCGGGTCGCGGGGCGGGCCGTTTTGCGGCCAGTTTCCCAACGCCCTGATGCAGGCTTCCTGGAACGCCTCCTCGGCCGTGTCGAGGTCGCGGAAATAGCGCAGCAGCGCCGCGACCGCCTGCGGCCTGGCGGAGGTGAGGAGCGGGCTTATCCAGGAGATGTCCGTCATATCGTCGGCGCGACGGGGCTGTATACGCCGACAGGGCGTATTTCATAGGAACCGCCGCTGGGGTTGGCGTCGGACAGTTCCTTGGCGAAGGCAACGGCCTCTTCGAGATTGTCGGCGTCGATCGTGTAGAAGCCGAGCAACTGCTCCTTGGTTTCGGCGAAGGGGCCGTCGAGCACCAGCGCCTCGCCCTTCACCTTGCGCAGCGTCGTCGCCGCGGTGGTCGGCAGCAGCCGGGCCACCGGACCGAGCTTGCCGGCCCTGGCGCATTTCTCCTGGACGGCGACGAGATTCTTCATCACCTCTTCGTCCTGTTCCTTCGTCCAGGACGATACGGCGTCCTCGGACGCATAGCAGAGCACGGCATAGAGCATGGTCGGGGTCTCCTTCATCGAGGACGAAAGAGTTAGGGCAACCCCGACACGGCGTCGACGATAAATCACCCGCTAGGGCATGCCGAAGCCGCTTGCCGCTGACGACATTGCTCCGCGCGCGTGGTGCCTGCATTATGGCCGGCATTGCCCGTTCGAAGGGATGGCGATGCGCTCGACGAAGACGATCCATGTGGTGAGCTGTCATGCCGAAGGCGAGGTCGGCGACGTCATCGTCGGCGGCGTGGCCCCGCCGCCGGGCGACACGCTCTGGGAGCAGAGCCGCTTCGTGGCCAGCGACCAGTCGTTGCGCCGCTTCATGCTGAACGAGCCGCGCGGCGGCGTCTTCCGGCACGTCAACCTTCTGGTCCCGCCCAAGGACCCCAGGGCGGCCATGGGCTTCATCATCATGGAGCCGGAAGATACGCCGCCAATGTCGGGCTCGAACTCGATCTGCGTTTCCACCGTGCTGCTCGACAGCGGCATCGTGCCGATGACGGAGCCTCGGACGCGACTGACGATCGAAGCACCGGGTGGGCTGGTCGAGGTGGTGGCTGAATGCCGGAACGGCAAGGCGGAACGCATCACCGTGACCAACCTGCCCTCCTTCGCCGACAGGCTGGACGCGAGGCTCGAAGTGGCCGGGCTCGGCTCGCTGACCGTCGACACCGCCTATGGTGGCGACAGTTTCGTCATCGTCGATGCCCGGAAACTCGGCTTCTCACTCGACGAGAGCGAGGCGCTCGAGTTGGCTGAAACGGGCATGAAGATCACCGCCGCCGCCAATGAGCAGCTGGGATTCATTCATCCGGAGAATGCCGGCTGGGATCATATTTCCTTCTGCGCCTTTGCCGGGCCGGTTTTCGAGGAGGGCGGCGAACGCATGTCGCGTTCGGCCGTCGCGATCCGGCCGGGCAAGATCGACCGCTCACCGACCGGCACCGCGGTTTCGGCGCGCATGGCGGTGATGGCTGCGCGCGGGCAATTGAAGGTCGGCGAAGGCATCACGCTGGTTTCCATCATCGGCTCGCGCTTCGTCGGCCGGATCGTGCGCGAGGCCGAGGTCGCCGGCCGTGCGGCCATCGTGCCGTCAATCAGCGGCCGCGCCTGGATCACCGGCACCCATCAGCACATGCTGGATCCGGACGATCCCTGGCCCGACGGTTACCGGCTAACCGACACGTGGCCGGCTCTGCGCTGAGACCGTTCCATTTCCGGCATTGGAGCGCCAGCACTTATCGATCGGGGCGCCATTCGGGCAGCGGGATATTTGCGCCCGGCTCCGGCAGGTAAGCGTTGACGCCTGGGATATCCGCCGGCACCGTGCTTTCAGAAGCCTCGATGACAGACGCGATCGAGGCGCCGGCGCCCCCACCACCGCCGCGCCCGAAGGTTGCCGCCATCTCCGATTCCGGCGCCGGCGCGTTGAGCACCATGCGACATTCCTTCGGCAGGGCGGACATCTTCATCACGTCGCGCGCCTTCGGCGCATCGGGGTTCTTGTTCGGCCGCCACGGTTCCTCGGTGAACCACCAGGCGAGCGACTTGTCGCAGCCGTCGCCGGGCGCCGTTGCCGCCTGCGGCTTGCAGCCGGTCGAGCCCGGCTGGCAGCCGATGCGGATGTGGAAATGATAGTCGTGGCCCCAGAAGGGCCTTATCTTGCGCAGCCAGGAGCGATCGCCCGTCGTGGTCTCGCAGAGCTTCTTCTTGATGCCTGGATGAACGAGGATGCGCTCGACCTCAGGATAGCTCGCGGCGCGCCTCAAGAGCCGGGCATGCGCCGGCGTCCAGACCTTCTCGTTGACGGTCAATCCGCCCTTTCTGATCATCGACACGGCGCTGATGTTCTCGCGCTCGGTTGCCGAGAGCGTCCTGGCCGGCATCGGGTTCAGCCAGATATCAGCGTCGAGGCCGATCTGGTGCGAGGCGTGACCGGTCAGCATCGGGCCGCCGCGCGGTTGCGAGATATCGCCGATGAGCAGCCCCGGCCAGCCGTCCTTCTCAGCCGCGTCGCGCGACAGTTTCTCGACCAGTGCGATCATTGTCGGGTG
>JALYWP010000266.1 GCA_030852655.1 Pseudomonadota bacterium
TTCACCGGCGCACCTGTGCCCGACGGCGCCGACACGATCGCCATCCAGGAGAATGTAAGAAAGCTCGACGGCAACGCAATCGAGGTGCTGGAGACAGTCGCAGCCGACAGGCACATACGCGCGATCGGGCTGGACTTCGCCGAAGGCGAGGAACTGCTGGAAGAGGGCCGCGTGCTCGACGCTGCCGCGCTGTCGCTGGCGGCAGCCGCCAACCACCCTACCCTATCCGTGATCCGGAAGCCGCTGGTTGCCATCATCGCCACCGGCGACGAGCTTCTGCCGCCCGGCAGCACGCCCGGCCCCGACCAGATCATCGCGTCCAACGCCTATGGCGTGACGGCGATCGCCAAGGAGGCCGGCGCGCGCGTGCTCGACCTCGGTATCGCGCCCGACCGGGCCGAGGCGATCTCAGCGCTCGCAACCAGGGCTCTCGATGCGAAGGCCGACGTGATCGTGACGCTCGGCGGCGCCTCCGTCGGCGACCACGACCTCGTGCACAACGCGTTGACCGGGCTCGGCATGGAACTCGGCTTCTGGAAGATCGCCATGCGGCCCGGAAAACCGCTGATGTTCGGGCGGCTGGGCGCCGCACGGTGTCTCGGCCTGCCCGGCAATCCGGTAGCAAGCCTTCTCTGCTCGCACCTCTTCCTCAAGCCGCTACTGGCGAGGCTCGGGGGCCGGCCGCATGAGAACCACATCGTCGATGCCGTGCTCGGCGCGCCGATGCCGGCCAACGACAGGCGGCGGGACTATGTACGCGCTGCCGTCTCGCGGACGGAAAGCGGCCTCGTCGCCAAGCCCTTTGCGGCCCAGGACTCCTCGATGCTGAAAGTGTTCGCCGGCGCCGGCGGGCTCATCTTGCGCGAGCCCATGGCGCCAGCGGCGAGCCCGGGGGATCCCTGCCGCGTGCTGCTTCCAGGCTGAACAAAGCGTCAACGAATTCATTAAAATTTAAACAGTTGCGGAACAAGACTGGAACAGATAGTGTTTGTTCTGGTTTTGTTTGACAGTGATTCCGGGGGAAATTTCGATGCTGACGCGTAAGCAACATGAACTTCTCCTCTTCATCCATGAGCGGCTGAAGGAGTCTGGCATTCCGCCTTCCTTCGACGAGATGAAGGAGGCGCTGGACCTTGCGTCGAAATCCGGCATCCACCGGCTGATAACGGCGCTGGAAGAGCGCGGCTTCATCCGGCGCCTGCCGAACCGCGCGCGGGCGCTGGAAGTGCTTCGGCTACCCGATTCCATCGCACCCGGTCTCAACGCGGCCAGGAAATTTTCGCCGAGCGTAATCCAGGGCGGCCATGGTCGCAGCCAATCCGAGGCGCCGCGCGGGCGATCGGCCAGCAATGACGATGCGGGCGCGTCGATTTCCATCCCGGTGATGGGCCGCATTGCGGCAGGTGTGCCGATCGACGCGATCCAGCACAAGACGCATGCGATCATGGTGCCGCCCGAGATGCTGTCGTCCGGAGAGCACTACGCGCTGGAGGTGAAGGGCGATTCGATGATCGAGGCCGGCATCTTCGACGGCGACACCGTGATCATCAAGAACGCCTCGACGGCCAATCCGGGCGAGATTGTCGTTGCGCTGGTCGACGAGGAGGAGGCGACGCTGAAGCGCTTCCGCCGCAAGGGCGCCTCGATCGCGCTCGAAGCCGCCAACCCGGCCTACGAGACTCGCATTTTCGGGCCTGACCGGATCAAGGTGCAGGGCAAGCTGGTCGGGCTGATAAGGCGCTATTGAGCCGCGAGTGGTTCGGCAGATTTGGCTTCATCAGATTCGGCTGGTGACGCTGCCGCCGGCTCCAGGAGCAGCGAAGCCGGCAAAGATTCGGCAGGCTTCGCCGGTTTGGCGCGCGGCTTGTAGGGTGCAAGACCGCGCGCCGCGCGCGAGAAGCGGCGCTGGTCGTGCCAGGGTCGGAAGGGCTGGCTGATCGCATATTCGATGATGGCGGGCACCCGGACCATCGCAGTCTTGCCGACTTCCACATTTCCGTTTGCGGCCGAGTTGTCCCGCATTGCTTGGGATCTACCTACCCGGGCTGGTAAAAAGGTGATCGCGGCGCTGCCGCCGAGCGCGGCGTCGCGTTTTGTAACGACGAGCACGTCCTTCCAGCGGCAGACGTTTTTCGCGGTCGCGTCGTCGATCACGATGACGCTCGCTGTCGCGCAGGCATCGAGTGCTGCCTGGGTGTCGAGGGCGTGGGCGACGATGGCGCCGGAAGGGTGACGCGCGAGGCAGAGGCCTTCGGCGCAGATGAAGCCTGCGGCAGGTCGAGCGTTTGCAGGTGGCGATCCCTCCTCGACTGTGGCCGAACCAATCGGTGGCGTCAGCACCCCCTCTCCGTCTCGGTCCTTCGGACCGATCCACCTCTCCCCCTGCCCGGGGGATAGGATAGCCAATCGCGGAGGCCGAGGCGCATCAGAATCTGGTGGCTCGGGCGAAGTCCGAGACGGTGAAGGCGCGCTCTCCGTCTGTTTCGACGCCTTGGCCACCGTCCGCTCCTGCTTCCCTTCCGGCCGCACGACCTCGTCGGCGCGGATGGCGCGCTTCCAGTTGTCGATGGTGAATTCGTTGGGCCGCGAGCGGTTGACCGCGATGCGCCCCTCGCCGACATCAAGTCCGACGAGGCGGCCGTCTTCGGAAACGAACAAGTCAGGGCGCGGCCGGTCGACGAGCAACAGCAGGCCGATCAGCGCAGCCGGAACCGCCGCGATGCGCAGCCAGGTCGAGCATATGGTGGCGACGAGCAGCGCGACGGTGAGGATCGCCACCGAGGCAGGCGGGATCAATCCGACGATATCGGCCGGCGAGCGCTCGGAAAACCAGCGCGCGATGGCGATGGTGGCCGAAAGCCCAAGCCCCATGACGTGGAAGAATGGACCGTCGATCCCGAACGGCATCGCAAGCGCCCCAAGCACCGCGAAAGGCATGACGACGGCAGAGACGACCGGCATGGCGGTCAGGTTGGTGAAAAGACCGAGCGAGGGCATCTGCTGAAAGTGCCAGGCCGCATAGATCGCGGTCGCACCGCCGGCAACGATCGAGGTCACGGCAAGCCCGGCGGCGGCAAGCAGCGAATACCGGGCCGCCCTGCCCGCCAGCGAACGGTTGACGGGCGGTTGGCCGGTATGATCGGCCCGCCAGTCGGACCATGCAGCGTAAGCGCCGACAAGAGCGGCGGTCGCGGCGAACGACATCTGGAAGCTCGGGCCCACCACCTCGTGCGGCGACAACACGATGACGACGACCGCTGCGATGGCGAGGTTCCTGAGTGTCAGCGCGGCGCGGTCGAAGAGTACCGCCGTCAGCATTACGGCGAGCATGATGAAACTGCGCTGCGCGGCGACCTCCGCACCCGATATGAAGAGGTAGCCGGCGAGCCCGAGGATGGCGAGCGCAGCGGCGTATTTCTTCACCGGGCGGCGTGACGCGAAATCGGGAAACAGCGCGAAGCCGGCACGCAGCAAGCCCATGATGGTGCCGGCGACCAGCGCCATGTGCAGGCCGGAGATCGAGATGACATGATAGATGCCGCTGCGCCGCAACGCTTCGTTGACATGCTCGGGAATGCCGGCGCGCACGCCGACCACGAGAGCCGCGGCAATCTCGCCCTCCGCCCCGCCGATACGGTTGCGGATGCGATCGGCAATGGCGTTGCGCGCGCGCTCGACCGAGGCGCGGAAAAGCGCGAGCGGCGGCGCTGGGCCGGATGTCGCGGTAAGTTCCGGGCCGCGCAGGAAGAACCCGCTGGCGCCGATGCCGTCGAAATAGCTCTTGAAGGAAAAATCGTAGCTTTCCGGCCGGACCGGGCCCGACGGCGACATGAGGCGAACGAGGCCGGTCACCGCCGCCCCCGCCACGAGGCCTTCCGGGATGCTGCGCGCCGAGACACGCACGCGGTCGGGCGCATAGCGCAGCACCGGGCGTTCGGTGTCTGTGACGTCTATGGTGAGCCGCACGCGGCCATTGGCGAGATTCTCAACCTCGACGACCCGGCCGGACAGCCGCGTCGTCACTTCGCCGCCGAGCATTTTCGTTCCCGCGCGCCAGGTTTCGACCTTCGCGAACAGCGCGCCCATGACACAGAGCAGCGCCGCGACCAGCGCCATATGCAGGGCTGGCCGCGCCCGGCTGGCGAAGGCGAGGACGCCGAGGCCGATCGTGCCGGCGCTGAGCGGAAGGAAACCGGGTTCATGCCCGAGGGCGAAATAGACCAGCGCGCCGACCGCGAGGAGCACCGGCGCGACGACGAAGGCGATGCCTCGGTCGAATTCGGTGGAAAGGGCGATACCGGCCGCCCTGGTGACGACTGATTGCGAGGGGACAAGAGCGCGCGCAGCGGCCATGTGCGAAAGAACCGGCCCCCGAGCGCGCGTTCCTGGCCGGGAGACTGCCAGACCGGTCGGCTCCATCGCCGCTGGCCTGGGCCGTGTTTCCGTTAATGTCGGCGCGCCGCGCCGCGGCGAGCCCGGCAGAGGAAAAGGCGCGATTTCGTGTGCGAACATCGCGCGTTCGCCAACGCTTTCAGGCGATCGATCCTTCGCCATCCCAGTCCCCGCCCCCTCTGCCCCTTGCGCGACAGGCGACCTATGCTACATGAACGCCGACTTTTATCCACCGGGCGCAGCAGCCCTGTCGCGGCCGCCTTTTCCGCCTGTCACCCGAGAAACGCCATGCCGGACACGATCGTCACTCGCTTTGCCCCTTCGCCCACTGGCTACCTGCACATTGGCGGGGCGCGCACGGCGCTGTTCAACTGGCTCTATGCGCGCCACACCAAGGGCTCGATGCTGCTGCGCATCGAGGACACTGATCGCGAGCGCTCGACTGAAGCTGCGACCGCGGCGATCCTGGACGGGCTTTCCTGGCTGGGCCTGCACTGGGAGGGCGAACCGATCTCGCAATTCGCGCGCGGCGAGCGCCACCGCGAGGTAGCCGAGGAGTTGGTCCGGCTCGGCAAGGCCTATTACTGCTACGCCTCGCAGGAGGAACTCGCCGAGATGCGCGAGAAGGCCAGGGCCGAGGGCCGGCCGCCGCGTTATGACGGCCGCTGGCGGGACCGCGATCCGGCCGACGCGCCGGTCGGCGTAAAGCCGGTGATCCGCATCAAGGCACCGAAGGACGGCGAGACGATCGTCCGCGACCGCGTGCAGGGCGACGTGAAGTTCCCCAACAAGGATCTCGACGACTTCATCATCCTGCGGTCGGACGGCGTTCCGACCTACATGCATGCGGTGGTCGTGGACGACCACGACATGGGCGTGACCCACATCATCCGCGGCGACGACCACCTGACCAATGCGGCGCGCCAGCAGATCATCTATGACGCGATGGGCTGGGACATCCCGGTGATGGCGCATATCCCGCTGATCCACGGCGCCGACGGGGCCAAGCTTTCGAAGCGGCATGGCGCGCTCGGCGTCGAGGCCTACCGCTCAATGGGCTATCTGCCGGCGGCCTTGCGCAATTATCTCGTGCGGCTCGGCTGGAGCCATGGCGACGACGAGGTGATGAGCCTCGACGACATGATCCGCTGGTTCGACATCGACGATGTCAACAAGGGCGCGGCGCGCTTCGACTTCCAGAAGCTGGAGGCGCTGAACGGCGTGCATATGCGCCGGATGGATGACGCCGAACTGGTCGACACGCTGATCTCCACCCTGCCCTACCTGCCGAACGGCGCGCTGCTGATGGAGGGCATGACCGATGCGCGCAAGAAGCAGCTACTGGCAGCGA
>JALYWP010000024.1 GCA_030852655.1 Pseudomonadota bacterium
ATCGCGGATCGCTTGCTTGCCGGTCCAGCGTGCGGTGCGGTTTTCCGAAGTCGCGAGCTTTTCGGCCAATTCGAGCGCTGACTCGTTGAGATTCATATTGCGCTTGCCGATCGAGCGAAGCGCCCAACTGACAGCCTTCTTGACGAAGTTGCGGTCGTCTTGCGAATGGGCCCTGATCAGCGGCAGGAAGGCGACAAATGTCGCGTCCGCCTCCTTCTTGCGGTGAACGACAGCCCAGGCGATCATGGCGAAAGCCGCACGGCGCACGAATTCGCGCTCGTCCACCGCGAATTCCGCAATCAGTTCGCGCCAGTGGTCGGTGTCGACGAAGAAGTCCGACACGCCGTCGACAATGTCCCAGGAATTGAACTCGGCCGCCCAGCGTCGGGCATCCGCTTTCGTGAAGCGCTTAGGATCGGCGGTCAGCGAGGCGATGAACTGCGCCTCCGTGATGCCGGACTCCCATAGTTCTAAGGCGCGCTCGTGGTTGCGCTTGATCTTTTTGGCGATGTCGCGCTGCTCGCCATGCGGGATGCCGAGCGCCCGGTCGACGCTGATGCCGTAGCGCCTCATGCCCTGCCGGTTGTCTTCCGAGCCTGTCGAACGCAGATGCGCGATGATCTCGGCGGCGGTGGATGAGGATGACAGCGCGGCCATTCACCACCATGCTCAGCGCTCGAGCCGCGCCATCAGCGACGACGTATCCCAGCGGTTGCCGCCCATCTGTTGCACTTCCTTGTAGAACTGGTCGACCAGCGCGGTCACCGGCAGCTTGGCGCCGTTGCGGTCGGCTTCCTCCAGGCAGATGCCGAGGTCCTTGCGCATCCAGTCGACGGCAAAACCGTGATCATATTTGCCTGCGATCATCGTCTTGTGCCGGTTCTCCATCTGCCACGACCCCGCCGCGCCCTTGGAGATCACGTCCACCACCCTTTCGAGGTCCAGTCCCGCCTTCCGGCCGAAATGCAGGCCCTCGGCCAGTCCCTGCACCAGGCCGGCTATGGCGATCTGGTTGATCATCTTGGTCAGTTGCCCGGCGCCCGCCGGCCCCATCAGGCCGACCATCTTTGCATAGGCTTCGATGACGGGCCTTGCGCGATCGAACGCCTCCTTTTCACCGCCCACCATGACGGTGAGCGCGCCGTTTTCGGCGCCCGCCTGGCCGCCGGAGACCGGCGCGTCGAGCGATGCGAAGCCGCGCGCTTCGGCCTTCTCGGCAAGCTCGCGGGCAACCTCGGCGGAGGCCGTCGTGTTGTCTATGAAGATCGAGCCCTTCTTCATCGCCTCGAAGCAGCCGTGGGGGGCGGTGGTGACGGAGCGCAAATCGTCGTCGTTGCCGACACAGGTGAAGACGAAGTCCTTGCCTTCCGCCGCTTCGGCAGGAGTCCTGGCGAAGGAGCCGCCATGCTCGGCGGCCCATTTCTCGGCCTTTGCGGTGGTGCGGTTGTAGACGGTCACGTCGTGGCCGCCCCTGTTCTTCAGGTGACCGGCCATCGGGTAACCCATCACGCCGAGCCCGAGGAATGCTACCGATGCCATTTTCTTGAATCCTTTCAGTCCGGTGATCCGGGTCTCTTAGCGCAAAGCTTCAGCGGATTGGAGTCAGCGTTTCAGGTGAATGGTGATGCGCCGCTCGACCCATTCTATGACGTAGCGCAGCGCCTCGACGAGGATCATGTAGATGATGCCTGCCCAGATATAGGCCTGGAAATCGAAGCTCGACGAATAGATGCGCCGCGTCATTCCCATCAGGTCGTAGACGGTGATCAGCGCCACCACCGCGGAGCCCTTGATCATCAGGATGATCTCGTTGCCATAGGGGCGAAGCGCCACGATCAGCGCCTGGGGCAGGATGATCTTGCGCAGCGTCTGCAGCCTGTGCAGGCCGAGCGAGGCGGCGCCCTCCCACTGGCCCCGCGGAACGCTTTCGACGGCGCCGCGCAGGATTTCGGCCTGGTAGGCGGCCGTATTGAGGGAAAAGGCGAAGATGGCGCAATACCAGGCCTCGCGGAAGAACCACCAGAGACCGACCGCCTCGAACTGAACCCTGAAGGCGCCGGAACCGTAATAGACCAGGAATGCCTGCGCGAGCAGCGGCGTGCCGCGGAAGAAGTAGACATAGCCGTAGGCGAGGGCCGACAGGATCCTGTTCTTCGACATGCGCGCATAGGCGACCGGAAGGGAGATAACCGCGCCGAGAATGATCGAGACGACGACGAGGATGACGGTCCTGAGAAGCCCCTCGCCGTACCACGGGCCATATTTGGCAAAGAATTCCGGGCTCCAGGAGCCGACCAGGAACAAGACCATCCCCGTACCGGCCAACAGCCACAGGGCAAGCACGGCGTAGCCGATGACGCGCGCCTTCGTCCACGGGCGCGGCAGCGCCGGCGGGCGATCGAGTTCGACGTTGCCGGCAGCGCTCATCGGCCAGCATCCTGGCGGGAAACCGCCCGCTCGATAGCGCCGATGCCGAACGAGGAGAGTATGGCGAGGGCCAGATAGATCAGGGTCGCCAGCCCGAAGAAAAGGAAGGCCTCCTGCGTGACGCGGGCGGCGACATAGGCCTGCCGGATGATGTCGGTCAGCCCGATCGCTGAAACCAGCGCCGTATCCTTGAGCAGGATCAGCCAGAGATTGGACAGGCCGGGCAGGGCGATCCGGATCAGTTGCGGCAACACGACGAGCCGCATGGTCTGGCCGCCGGTCAGGCCGATCGAATAGCCGCCTTCATACTGGCCCTTGGGAATTGCCCGGAAGGCCGACAAGAAGACTTCGCTGGCATAGGAGGAGAAGACCAGCGCCAGGGCGACCATGCCGGAAACAAAGGCGTTCACGTCCACCGTCGCGCCGGGCTGGAAAAGCTGAAACAGCTTCTGCAGCACGATCTGCAGCCCGAAGAAGATGATGAACAGCGTCAGCAGTTCGGGCAGGCCGCGGAAAATGGTCGTGTAGATATTGCCCGCCAGCCTGAGCGACGGCTCGTCCGAATTCTTCGCGACCGCGACGAGGAAGCCGATCAGGAGCCCCACCGGGAGGGTCGCCAGGGCCAGCGATACGGTGATGAACACGCCGTAGGCGATGTCGTCGAGCCAGCCTTGGGGTCCCCAGGAAATGAGGGTCCACGCACTCTGCATCGGCTCGCCACGGTCTCCTTACGGGTAGACAGGGAAAACGGCGGCGGGGCGATCCGCCGCCGTTTTCGATGCAGGTCAGCCTTCGCCGCCGTAGACGTCGTAGGCGAAGTACTTGTCGTTGATCTTCTTGTATTCCCCGCTGGCACGGATCGCGTCGATGGCGGCGTTGAACTTGTCGCGCAGCTCGGTCTCGCCCTTGCGGACCGCAATGCCGGCGCCGGGGCCGTGGATTTCGACCACAGGCGTGATGGCGCCGACCAACTTGCAGCAGTCGCCGTCCGGCGTCGCCAGCCAGCCTTCTAGCACCGAGATGTCGTCGCTCGCCGCGTCGAGACGACCGTTGGCCAGATCGAGCAGGAACTCCTTGGAACTCGGATAGCCCTTGATCGTCGAGTCCGTGAAGGTCTTCTCGGCGTAGTTGTAGTGCGTGGTCGAGGTCGCGACCCCGACCGTCTTGCCGGCGAGATCTTCCTTGGTCACGCCGGCGATTGTCGTGTCCTTAGGCGCGACGACGGCCGGCGGCGTGTTGTAGTATTTGTTTGTGAAGTCGACCTTCTCGGAGCGTTCCGGCGTGATCGACATCGAGGCGATGATGGCGTCGAACTTGCCGGCCTGAAGGGCCGGGATGATGCCGTCCCAGTCCTGGGTGACGAACTCGCAGGTCACCTGCATCTCAGCGCAGAGCGCATTGGCGATGTCGATGTCGAAGCCGACGAGCTGGCCGTCAGGGGTCAGGTTGTTGAAGGGTGGGTATGCGCCTTCGGTGCCGATCTTCAGCGCCGTCTGCGACGTGCCAGGCGCGGCCGGGGCAGCGCCTTCCGTCGCCGGAGCGGGCTCCGCGGGCGCGGGCTCGGCCGGAGCCGGGGCGGTTTCTTCGGGCGCGGGTGCAGGCTCCGGTGCAGGCT
>JALYWP010000267.1 GCA_030852655.1 Pseudomonadota bacterium
GAAATGAAAATCCGCGTTGCCGCACTTGGTGATTGCGCTGCCCGCTGCTATCTTGGATGCAACTGAACAAAGCGCATGCAGCGTCCGTAAGGCTCGCGCGGCGCATCGAAGGATAGCAAGGTGAAAGACCGCGACACCGGCGTCGATGCGCCGGAAGCGGGTGTGTCGGAAGCTTTCCCGTTGCCGTCGAGCAGCACGGAAGCTTCGCCAGCCGACAGGGCCGCCGGGTCGGCGCTTGGCGGCGAGGATGTCGGACCGCCCCGCAGTACCAAGGGCAAGAGGCGTCGCAAGCGCAGGCGCGGACGCAAGGTTTTTGCACGCGAGGATAGCGGACTGGCGGGGAAACCTGTCGCCGATATGGCCCCTCGACCGGTACCGCACCCTGCCGAAATAGCCGCGAGCGTGACGGCTGTCGCACCGGCAGCCGGGAACCGGCATGAATCGCCGCGGCCGCAGTTCCATGACCTGCCGGTTTTTGCCGCACTCGATCTCGGCACCAACAACTGTCGGCTTCTGGTGGCGGTTCCCGCGCGGCCGGGGCAGTTTCGCGTCATCGATGCATTTTCGCGCATAGTCAGGCTGGGCGAGGGACTGGCGGCGAACGGACGGCTGTCGGAAGCAGCGATGGATCGTGCGGTCGAGGCGCTGAAGGTCTGCGGCGACAAGCTGCGTAACCGCTCTATCGAGAAGGCGCGGCTGGTGGCGACCGAGGCCTGCCGCTCGGCCGCCAACGGCGCCGAGTTCCTGGCTCGGGTGAAGGCGGAGACCGGCCTGACGCTCGAAATCATCGACCGCCAGACCGAGGCGCGGCTTGCCGTTTCGGGCTGCGGCTCGCTGGTCGAGCGCGACACCGAAGGCGTCGTCTTGTTCGACATCGGCGGCGGCTCGTCGGAAATCGCTCTGATCGACGTAAGGGGCCGGCGCTCGCCGCGGCTCGCCAGCCATATCGTCGCCTGGACGTCGCTGCCGGTCGGCGTCGTGTCGCTTGCCGAAAAGTTCGGCGGGCGCGAAGTGACCCGGGAAACTTTCGGCTCGATGATCGGTCACGTGGCGTCTTTGCTCGAGGGCTTCGACGGCCGCAGGCAGCTTGACCACCTGGTGCGCGGTGGAAAATTCCACCTGCTCGGCACCTCCGGCACGGTCACCACGCTCGCCGGCGTGCATCTCGATCTCGATCGCTACGACCGTCGCCGGGTCGACGGTCTCTGGATGGACGACCTCAGCGTCGACCGCATGGTGGACAAACTGCTCGGATGGGATTTCCAGCAGCGTGTGAACAATGCCTGCATCGGCGCCGACAGGGCCGATCTGGTACTGGCTGGTTGTGCGATCCTGGAGGCGATCCGCGGCATCTGGCCGTCCGACAGGCTGCGCGTGGCCGATCGCGGCTTGCGTGAAGGCATCCTGTCGGAACTGATGGGTGATGCCGGTGTGTGGCGGAGAGGTTGGCGGACGCGACCATGACGAAAACCCCCGTGAAGCCCGGTGCGACGCGCGTCATGCGCACCAAGATCAAGAAGAAGAGCGGCTTGAAGGAGTCGTCGCGCCGCTGGCTCGAGCGGCACATGAACGATCCCTATGTCCAGCGCTCGAAAGCCGATGGCTATCGATCCCGCGCGGCCTACAAGCTGATCGAGATCGACGACCGCTACAAGCTGCTGAAGCCAGGATTGAAGGTGATCGACCTTGGGGCCGCACCCGGCGGCTGGAGCCAGGTCGCCGCCGCCCGTACCAAATCGTCGGCCGACAAGCCGCATGTCGTCGGCATCGACTATCTCGGCATGGATCTTGTACCGGGCGCGGTGGTTCTGGAGATGGATTTCCTCGACGATGCGGCGCCGGCGAAGCTGATCGATCTGCTTGGCGGCGAGCCGGACATCGTGCTCTCCGACATGGCGGCTCCCACCACCGGGCATCGCCGCACCGACCACATCCGTACGGAGCATCTGTGCGAGGTCGCCGCCGATTTTGCGATCTCGGTGCTGAAGCCTGGCGGGCATTTTCTCTCGAAAACCTTCCAAGGGGGCACGGAACATGCTGTGCTTGATCTCCTGAAGAAGAATTTCCGCTCGGTGCATCACGTCAAGCCGCCAGCGTCGCGGGGAGAATCGGTCGAGCTCTATCTGCTCGCCAAGGACTTCAAGGGCAGGGGCTGACGCTGTACCGAAACCGAAAATCCACAGGCCAAACGCTTTTCTTCGCCCGGCGGACGTGTTACCAGCCGCTGCCATCCTGAGAGGGAATATCGACTCGGCGCGGTCCAACGGGCTCCGCGCCTCTTTCGTTTAGAGGATCGGCCATGGCGAAAATCATCGAAACCGCAACCGGCGCCTTGGCGCTGACCTTCGACGACGTGCTTCTCCAGCCGGCCCACTCCGAGGTTATGCCGGGAGAAACCGATGTCCGGACCCGGATTGCCGGCGACATCGATCTAAACCTCCCGATCCTGTCAGCTGCCATGGACACCGTCACCGAGGCGAGCCTCGCCATTGCCATGGCGCAGGCAGGCGGCATGGGCGTCATCCATCGCAACTTCAAGCCTGCCGAACAGGCCGAGCAAGTCCGCCAGGTCAAGAGGTTCGAATCCGGCATGGTGGTGAACCCGGTCACGATCGGGCCGGACGCAACCCTGGCCGATGCACGCGCCTTGATGGAAGCCCACGGGATATCGGGGATTCCCGTCGTCGAAAACGGCGGCACGGGCGGCCAGAAGGTCGGCCGCCTGGTCGGCATCCTCACCAATCGCGACGTGCGCTTCGCCTCCGATCCGTCGCAGAAGGTCTACGAATTGATGACCAAGGAGAACCTGCTCACGGTCAAGGACACCGTCGATCCGGAGGAGGCCAAGCGACTGCTTCATCAGCGGCGCATCGAAAAGCTGCTCGTGGTCGACAAGGCCGGCAACTGCGTCGGGCTGATTACGGTGAAGGACATCGAGAAGTCCCAGCTCAATCCCAACGCTTCCAAGGATGCGCAGGGCAGGCTGCGTGTCGCGGCGGCAACCAGCGTCGGAGCCGACGGTTTCGAACGCGCCGAGCGACTTATCGACGCCGGCGTCGATCTTTTGGTGGTGGACACCGCACATGGCCACTCGCAGCGCGTTCTCGATGCCGTGACACGGGTAAAGAAGCTCTCCAATTCCGTGCGCATCATGGCTGGCAACGTGGCGACGGCCGAGGGAACGCAGGCGCTGATCGATGCCGGCGCGGACGCCGTCAAGGTCGGCATCGGGCCAGGTTCCATCTGCACGACGCGCGTTGTTGCAGGTGTCGGCATGCCGCAGCTTTCGGCAATCATGTCGGCGGTCGAGACGGCGCAGCGGGCTGGCGTATCGGTCGTCGCCGACGGCGGCATAAAATTCTCGGGCGACCTCGCCAAGGCGCTCGCGGCAGGTGCAAGTGCTGCCATGATCGGGTCGCTGCTGGCCGGAACCGACGAAAGCCCGGGCGATGTCTATCTGCACCAGGGCCGTTCTTTCAAGGCTTACCGCGGAATGGGTTCGGTCGGCGCGATGGCGCGTGGATCGGCCGATCGCTATTTCCAGGCCGAGGTGCGTGACACGCTGAAGCTGGTGCCGGAAGGCATCGAAGGACAGGTGCCCTACAAGGGGCCGGTCGCAGGCGTGCTGCATCAACTCGCCGGCGGGTTGAAGGCGGCAATGGGCTATGTCGGTGCGCGCGACCTTGCCGAGTTGCGCAACCGCGCGACTTTCGTGCGCATTTCCCCGGCAGGCCTGCGCGAAAGCCATCCGCATGACGTGACGATCACGCGCGAAAGTCCGAACTATTCAGGTGGCATATAGCGAGCGCAGTCGGACGCGACAGCCGGGCTGCAGCTCAGTCGCCGACCTCGAACACAGCGATCTTGCGGCGCTCGAATCTAATCGCTATCTCGCCGCGCACCAGCCTCAGCGCCTGATCGCCGAACACCTCCCGGCGCCAGCCGGAGAGCGCTGGAACATCCGCGCCTTCGCCCTCGGAGGCGAGGCGGTCGATGTCGTCGCTCGATGCGAGCACCTTGGGCGCCACGCCCTCCTTTTCGGCGACCAGCCGCAAAAGGACCTTGAGCAGTTCCGCTGCCGCGCTGGATCCTTCGGCCTGGTGCTGCATTTTCGGCGGCCGGGGCATCTGGTCCTTCGGTATCGCCAGCGCCGTGTTGATCGTGCCAAGCAGCGCACCCGCCGTTGCCGAGCGTTCCCAGCCTTTCGGCGTGGTTCTGAGCCTCGCGAGTGCTGCGGCGTCGCGCGGCTGCTGCTGGGCGATCTCGTAGATCGCGTCATCCTTGAGCACACGGCCACGCGGCACGTTGCGCTCACGCGCTTCCATCTCCCGCCAGGTCGAGACCGCCTGCATCACGGCAAGCTCCTGCGGCTTGCGCAGCCGCATCTTCAGCCTTTTCCAGGCATCCTCGGGCTTGGGGTCGTAAGTGGAACGCGAGGTGAGGATGTCCATCTCCTCGTTCAGCCAATGAGCCCGGTTCTCCCGCTCAAGCTCGACCTTCAGGTGATCGTAGACCTGGATCAGGTGCGTCACGTCGGCGAGCGCATAGGCGAGTTGCTTCTCCGACAGCGGGCGATGGCGCCAGTCGGTGAAGCGCGAGGACTTGTCGAGCTGCGTCCCGGTGATTTTCTGCACCAGTTGGTCGTAGGAGACGCTGTCGCCGAAGCCGCAGACCATCGCCGCGACCTGAGTGTCGAATACGGGATGGGGAATCAGGTCGCCGAGATGAAAGACGATCTCTATGTCCTGGCGCGCGGCGTGGAAAACCTTGACGACCGCCTCGTTGGCCATGAGTGCGAAGAACGGCTTCAGGTCAATGTCGGGAGACAGCGGGTCGACCAGCGCGGTAACGCCGGGCGCCGCCATCTGGATCAGGCAGAGTTCCGGCCAGAAGGTGGTCTCACGGATGAACTCGGTGTCGACGGTTACGAATTCGGATTTCTCCAATTCGCCGATGACGGCTTCCAGCTCCGCCTGGGTGGTAATCACATGCATAAAATTCTTCGATCAACAGGGTTGGCTTCTTCCTTTCCAGCCGACGGCGCGTTCGTCAAGCGTAGACGGACTGAACCTTGTCGGTCACTTCTCGGTAGAGCCTTTGCCGGAGCCGCCGTTCCGCCGCGCCAGGCGGGCGAATATCGGCGATGTGCGCAACAATGCGGTAAAGCGGCTGCGCCGGGCGGCGGGGACCGCGTCCCGTGCCAGCATGCGGTAGACGATGATCAGGATGAGGACCGCATAGACGCTCGCACAAAAGATGAACAGCCATTGCGGGCCGAAACGCTGCATGAAGAACGAAGCGACAAGCGGACCGCCGATGGCCCCGAACGAATAAAACAGCATGAGTGCTGCGTTCACCAGCACGAATTCGTCCTTCTCGGCGCGGTCGTTGGCATGTGCGGCCGACAGCGAAAACAGCGGCATGGCGAACGAGCCGAACACGAATACGAGGCCGAAATTGGCGGCCACGCTGGTTCCGGCCAGGAAAACCAGGGCCAGCGCGGCAAGCATCGCCCCCACGGTCGTGATGAACAGCACTTTTCGCCTGTCCCAGCGGTCGGAGAGATGGCCAAGCGGATACTGGATGATCGCGCCGCCGATGATACCCACGCTCAAGAACGTCACCACGTCGGTGACCGACATGCCGATCTGCTCGGCATAAACCGGCGAGAGGGTGCGGAAAGCACTGTTCGTCACGCCGATTGCGATGCAACCGATGCAGCCGAGCGGCGAGATGCGCCAGACACGGCCGAGGTCGAGCTTCACGTCTTCGGGCGCTTTCGGGTTTGACCGGTCGCCAAGCGACACCGGCACCAGCGACAGTGTGATCATGATCGACATTATGGCGAAGATGGCGAATCCGTCGGCCCCGAAGACGGGAATAAGGAACTGCGCACCCGTCACCGAGCCGATGTCAATGATTCTGTAAAGCGCCAGCACACGCGCGCGGTCGTGGTTCCGCACCCCGGAATTCAACCAGCTCTCTATCGCAGTGAACAGCCCGGCGAAGCAGAAGCCGGTGGCGAACCGGATGACCGACCACATCACCGGATCGATGACCAGCACCAGCATGAGCGTGGCGGCCGAGGCGATCGCCGCGAGCGCCGAGAAGGAACGCACATGTCCGACCGCCTTCATGATGCGCGTGATGAAGACGCAGCCGAGCAGGAAGCCGCCGAAATAGGCGGTGCCCATGAAGCCGATCATTGCCGGCGAAAAGCCTTCCTGGGCCCCGCGCAACGCTATAAGCGTGCCTTGCAGGCCATTGCCGCCGAGCAGAATGCCTGCTGCGATGAGGAGGGGGATCAGCGGACGGATCGAGGACATCTGCGACGGAAGATCCGCTAGCGGGATGTTCCTATTGGAGCATCGCGCGAAGGATTGCCAGCGACGATGGTCACCGGCATTGGGCCAGCCCAGCCTTTGCCTTGACAAATCAGGGCCTCCATGCGCTTTTCCGCGCGAATTCTGGGCCGGCGGTTGCCGGCATTCTGGCATATCCGGATATTGAAATGACGATGCATCGCTACCGCAGCCACAACTGCGCACAATTGAAAAAGTCCGACGCCGGCAAGATGGTTCGGCTTTCCGGCTGGGTCCACCGCGTGCGCGATCATGGCGGGCTGCTCTTCATCGACCTTCGCGACCACTACGGCATGACGCAGATCGTCGCCGACCCGGATTCGCCGGCATTCAAGACAGCCGAGGCGGTGCGCGGCGAGTGGGTAATCCGCGTCGACGGCGAGGTAAAGGCGCGGACAGCGGAAGCCGTGAACCCGAACCTGCCGACCGGCGAAATCGAAGTGTTCGCGCGCGAGATCGAGGTGCTGTCGGCGGCGAAGGAACTGCCACTGCCGGTGTTCGGCGAACCAGACTACCCGGAAGACATCCGCCTGAAATACCGTTTCCTCGATTTGCGCCGTGAGACGCTGCACAGGAACATCGTCGCCCGTACCAAAATCATCGCCGAGATGCGCAGCCGCATGGCGGGAGCGGGTTTCACCGAGTTCTCGACGCCGATCCTGACTGCCTCCTCGCCAGAGGGCGCGCGCGACTTTCTGGTGCCGAGCCGCATCCATCCCGCCAAGTTCTACGCGCTGCCGCAGGCCCCGCAGCAGTACAAGCAGTTGATCATGGTGTCGGGCTTCGACCGCTATTTCCAGATCGCGCCCTGTTTCCGCGACGAAGACCCCCGCGCCGACCGGCTGCCCGGCGAGTTCTACCAGCTCGACCTCGAAATGAGCTTCGTCGAACAGGATGACGTGCTCTCCACCATGGAGCCGGTGCTCCGTTCGGTCTTCGAAACGTTCGCCGATGGCAAGCCGGTAACACGGGAGTTTCCGCGCATTCCCTACGATACGGCGATGCGCAAATACGGCTCCGACAAGCCCGACCTGCGCAACCCGATCGAGATGCAGGAGGTTTCTGAACATTTCCGCGGCTCCGGCTTCAAGGTCTTCGCCAACATCCTGGCAAACGACCCGAAGGCCGAGGTCTGGGCCATTCCGGCGAAGACCGGCGGCAGCCGGGCCTTCTGCGACCGCATGAATTCCTGGGCTCAAGGGGAGGGCCAGCCGGGACTGGGCTATATCTTCTGGCGCAAGGAGGGCGAGAAGCTCGAAGGCGCTGGCCCGATCGCCAAGAACATCGGCGAGGAGCGTACAGAAGCCGTCCGCCAGCAACTCGGCCTTGACGACGGCGACGCTGCTTTCTTCGTCGCCGGAGACCCGAAGAAGTTCGTGTCTTTCGCCGGTGCTGCCCGCACCCGCGCCGGCGAGGAGTTGAACCTCGTCGACCGCGAAAGATTCGCGTTCTGCTGGATCGTCGATTTTCCGTTCTTCGAATGGAACGAGGACGAGAAGAAGATCGACTTCGCCCACAACCCGTTCTCCATGCCGCAGGGCGGTATCGACGCGCTGAACGGTTCCGAGCCGCTGTCGATCAAGGCGTTCCAGTACGACATGGTCTGCAACGGCTTCGAGATCGCGTCGGGCGGCATCCGCAATCATCTGCCGGAAACGATGGTCAAGGCATTCGAAATGGTGGGGCTGGACCGGGCCACGGTAGAGGAGCGCTTCGGCGGCCTCT
>JALYWP010000126.1 GCA_030852655.1 Pseudomonadota bacterium
GCTCGACGAGTATGCCTTCCTTCCCGCTCTCGATGAATTCGGGAATCGAAGTGACCTTTGTCGACAGGAGGGGCAGTTCCTGGCTTGCGGCCTCCATCAGCACGTTGGGCAGACCGTCGCGATCGCCATCGCCAGCGATGCGGGAAGGGAGCACGAATATGTCGGCGCGGCGCAAGGCAGCAATGACCTCGCTTTGGTTGCATGAACCGAGCCACTCGATGCGGTCGGAAAGCCCAAGTTCTTGCGCCCGCGCCTTGAGTGGTTGGGAAAGGTCGCCGCCACCGATGTGGACGAAGCGCCACCGGAGCGTGGCGGGCAGTTTGACCAGTGCGTCGAGAAGCAGGTCATAGCCCTTCTTCTCGACCAGCCGCCCGACCGATATAAGCGTGACGGGCTCGTCCGATCCGTCGCGAGGCGGTCGCGGGGGAGGCGGCGGCGGAAAGCGCGACAGATCGAGACCGTGATAGACCAAGTCGAGCCTGGCGGGATCGATGGAAAGACTACGCAAATGGTCCGCGCCGAGCCGGGTGCATGTGATGCCGAATGTCGAGAGCGCCAGCTTCTCGCGCTTCTCCCATTCCGGCGATTGCCAGATATCCTTGGCATGAGCCGAAAACCCCCATCCGACGCCGCGCATGACGGCGGCATAGAGCGCCACCGACGAAGGCGTGTGCATGAAATGGGCATAGATGAATTTCAGGTCGGCCGGCGCCTCGCGCGCAAGCACTGCAGCCTGCCCGAAACGGCGCACGCGATTGGGCGTCGGGTCGCGGACGAGATGCTTCAGCCAGAGCTTCAGCGCCTGCCCGAATCCGGGCCGCCGCGTCGAATGGGCTAGGCCCTTCAGCACACGCAGCGGCTCCTGGTAGAGATATTCTGGCAAGTAGCGAACCCTCGCCTTCAAGGCATCGTGGAGAGCGTGCCGCTTGCTGTCGGTCGGATGCCGCATGGACCACAGGTCGAAGCACAAACCGCGCTTTTCAAGCGCCACGAGTTCCTGCGCGATGAAGGTCTCGGAGAGACGAGGCCAACCCTTGAGAACGACTGCAAGCCGCCCGGCAGACGGTATCACATCGTTCATGCGTTGGCGGGTGTGTTGATGAGAGATTTGGTCAGCGCGATTATCTTTTCCAGCCCGTGCATGAAGCCGGCAGGAGCCTTTCTCGAGGGCAGGTTCTGGAAAGGAAGCTCGCGAATCGCCTTGGCCATGACCTCCGGGCCGCCACCGTCCCGTTCGCGGTCCAGCATACGGATCAGGCCGAGTTGCTCGGCGACGGACGCACGGATATGCTGCTCCATGCGCGGCTCAGTCCGTGGTGCGATCACCGCGCGGCAATCGAAGGAAAGGATTTCGCAGAATGTGTTGTAGCCACCCATGGCGACGACGCCGAGCGCATTTTGCATCAAACCTTCGATGCGGGAATCGAAGCCGATCGCAGTGACGCGCGGCTCAAGCGCCGCCACACGCTGGTCGAAGGCCGCGCGTCGCTCGCCGTTGAGAAACGGGCCATAGACGATCAGCGCGTCGGGCTGGAGAGTTGCGTCGTTTTCGTAGGCGCGCAACGTCCAGTCCACCAGCGCTTCGCCGTCGCCCCCGCCGCCGGGCGTAACCAGCACATAGGGCTTGTCGGGGAGGGTCGAAGGCGTTTCATTCGGCACGGCGCGATGCAGGTAGCCGGTGTAGTGCACGCGGCGTTTGAACCCGTCGGAAAGATCGAGGCTCTGGAGCGGGTTGTATATGCTCTGGTCGCCATAGACCCAGAACTGGTCGTAGAACTTGTCGGCGATGTCGAGCGCGCCCTTGCGCTCCCACTCCTGGCTGAGGGCTTCCGGGGAATCGAGGATGTCGCGAATGCCGAGCACGATCTTGGCCCGGCCCATTTCCTTGAGGATTTCGAGCGTGGTCGTGAGTTCGCCGCGGAAGCCGGTCGGCTCCTTGTCGATGATGACGAGATCGGGGTTGAACGTCACCGCGGCGGCGAGGATGACGCTGGCGCGCAGCGCAGTCGTCTGCTCGATGTCGAGATTCAGGGATTCGGAGACATAGTCCGCGTCGATGGTCTTCACGACACCCGGCATGCGGATGTGATCCACGCCCGGCGGGAAGGTGAAGCGGCCTGCGACGGGCGATCCGGTCAGGATGAGCGCCGACGAGCCTTCGAGCGAGGAAACCAATGCCTCGGCGATCGCACGCGAGCGCCGCAGATGCCCGAGCCCGAACGTGTCATGGCTATAGAGCAGAATATGCGGGGCGCGGTTGGCCGGCTGGACTCCGTCACGCATGCAATGATCCCGCTTCGTATCAACTGGCCGCGCAATCGGAATAGCCGCCTTGGCAACGCAACCATTTAACGTCCGGGAGCCCGTTTGTGAATAGCTTCGGTCGAACGGAAGCTTCGATGCAAGCGCACGCCGCAGGGCTTTCGCGGAAGCCGTCAAAGCTTTAAATGACGTGAACCGTTGCCCGCCGCAGCAGCGGTCGATTTTCCGGCAACTGCGAGGCAGGCGATCATGGCAAGAACCGATGCACAGCGCGTCGCCGCATCGGGGCGAACCCTGGAGCAGGACAGGGAGATTGCCATGTCCCTTGCGACGGACCCGCGCGGCAGCCGGGCGGTGCGGTTGGACTTCGAAAGCGGCAATTTTGCTGGCTGGAGCGTGAGACGGCTCGCGAAGACCTATTCGGCGGTGATCCAGAGCGAAATCGTGCGTACCGGAACGAAGGCCTGCCGCTTCGAAATCCGGCCGGGCGACCATGTCTCCCAGGGGCTGCGTGCGGAGTTGCGCGATTGGTACAATGCTCCCTTCGAGGAGGACACCTGGTACGGCTTTTCCACCTATCTGCCGAAGGATTTTGCGCCGCCACCGGGCGTCGGCGTCGTGCTGGCGCAGTGGCACGACCAGGCTGAGCTCGGCGACCCAGCCGGCAAGCCGCCGCTCGCGATCCGCTACTTGGACGGAAATTTGCGTTTCACCGGCGCCTTTTCGGAAGTGGCCTCGCAGAACCCGGACACGCGATATGTGTTCCATGAGATCGCGGACATAGCCCGCCAGACCTGGCTCGACTTCGTCTTTCGGATTCATTGGTCGAGACATGGCGAGTCCAGCATAGACGCTTTCCTCGGCAGGCAAAAAATATTCAACTTCAACGGGCCTCTCGGCTATCGCAACCAAGTGAAGGGTCCGTATTTCAAGCTCGGCGTCTATGCGAGCGGAGACATATCCGGTCCGCTGGTCGCCTATCATGACAATTACAGCCGCGCCGACGGTTTCGAGGCGGTCGACCCCGGCATTGTCCACCTGTCCGCGGAAACGGTATGATCGCCTCCACGCCTGTCGAAACGGTCGCCATCGTTTCGCTGTCCTGCGAGCGGCAGGCGAATCCGCCGCGAAAAGGCGGGTTCGCCGCCGTGGATACCCTCAGTCTGGCGGCCCACGCACCGGATACGCTTTCGGCCAGGATTGCCGCGGCCGAGCTTGCAAAACAGGCGGGCGCACAATGGATGATCACGCTTGCGCCGGGGCAGGCGGTTGCCGAAGACGCCTTCGAACTCGCCGCGCCCGGCATAGGCCTTTACGACGCCATCTTCGGCGCGGCGCATCTGCGCGGCAGCGGCGAAGCCGTGACGAAGCTGAGCAGGCTGGCGTTCGATACGGCCGACAGGCTGCCGCACGCGCTGCTCCACTGGTGGGTGCCGGACGCTCACCTGGTGCGAACCGAATTGGCGGCGCAAATGCTCGGACGCATCGCGGCAGAGCGCGGGCGGAACTGGAAGCTCGACTACCTGTTCGACATCTGGAGCAATGCGCGGTGCCTCAAATCGGCGCAGCCGCTGCTGGAACTCGATGCCGAACCGCAGCCCCTCGACGCCGGGGGCAGGGAATACGTGCTTCGGCGCTTGGCCGATGAACCGATCTTCCTGCCCATCGTGCATGGCGATGCCGTTTATTACCTGCCATATACCGGGCGAAACGCCGGAATAGAACGCGAGCAATCGCGCGGCCTGTTTTTCGAGGCGATGGAACTCGAGGAACTGCGCAAACTGGTCACGCCCGGCGCATATGTCGTCGATGTCGGCGCCAATACCGGCAACCATACGATCTTCTTTGCCGGGCCGATGAAGGCGGCATCGGTACTGCCCTTAGAACCGCTGCCTGCCGCCGGAGATGCCCTGCGGGCCGCTGTGGCGCGCAACAGGCTCGAAAATGTCGATCTGTCGCGGCTTGGAACTGGGGTTTCGGACCGGGAGGGTCGCGCCCGGCTGGTGTTTTCGGGTCGCGGCGGGCTCGGAGCCACCAGCCTGGACCCGGACCCGGCGGGCGAAATCGGTGTCGCGGCGCTCGATTCGTTGGTATCTGGTCGTGTCGATCTCCTCAAGATTGATGTCGAAGGGATGGAAATGAACGTACTGGCTGGTTCGCGCGAGCTGATCCGGCGCTGGAAGCCGCTGATTTTCATCGAGATCGCGAATCGGAATACCCCCGCCCTGATGGACTGGTTGCATGGCGCGGATTACAGCGTGACGCGAATCTTTAGCGACAAGGGCCACGCCAACTATCTCCTCGCGCCAAGGGCTGTTGAATAATGCGCTTTTTCGTTACCGGCACGGCGGGCTTCGTCGGCTTTCACCTCGCGCGCAAGTTGCTGGACGACGGCCATTCCGTCGTCGGCTACGACGCAATGACGTCATACTACGACGTCTCGCTGAAGCGCCGCCGGCACGAAATACTGTCCGAAAAGCCGGGGTTTTTGGCCGTCGAGGCGATGTTGGAGGATGCATCCGACCTGCGCGCAGCGGCTGACAAGGCTGCCCCCGACTTCATAGTCCATCTGGCAGGGCAGGCAGGCGTCCGCTACAGCCTGGAGAAGCCGCTGGCCTATGCCGGTGCCAATCTGGTCGGCATGGTGAACATGCTTGAGCTTTGCCGCGTGATCAAGCCGCGGCATTTCCTGTTCGGATCAACGAGCTCGGTCTACGGCATGTCGGACAAGCCGGAATTCGTCGAGACCGATACGACTGACCGGCCCGTGTCGCTCTATGCCGCAACGAAGAAATCCGGCGAGGTCATGGCGCACTCATATGCCCACCTCTTCGACATTCCGACGACCGTCTGCCGCTTCTTTACGGTCTATGGCCCGAACGGCCGGCCCGACATGTCGCTGTTCAAGTTCGTCCGGGCGATCCTGAACGACGAACCGATCGACGTATTCGGCAACGGTGTCCACGAACGTGATTTCACCTATGTGGGCGATCTCGTGGAGGCGGTGGCGCGGCTCATCGACTGTATTCCCGAGGCCGGTAAGCCGGCGGTGGGGCCCGGGGTCACGGATACGCTTTCGCCTATCGCGCCCTACCGCGAAGTGAACATCGCCGGCGGCAGGACCGTCGGGCTCATGCATTACATCGAGACGATCGAGGAAATCCTCGGAAAGAAGGCACGATTGAACATGCTTCCCATGCAAGCGGGCGACGTCGTGCGAACCGCCGGTTCTCCCGCCCTGCTGCATGCGCTGACAGGCTATAGCCCCGGCACCGGCATCAGGGAGGGCATGACGAAATTCATCGACTGGTATCTCCAGGAAGTGCATTCGCCGTCGAGCGAGGCGCGCTGACCGATGCGGCTGGATGACAAGACGATCGCCGTGATCGGACTCGGCTATGTCGGGCTGCCGCTGGCGCTTGAATTCGCCCGGACGAGACCGGTGATCGGCTTCGACATCAGGCGTGAACGGATCGACGAGCTGCGCTCCGGCCGCGACTCGACCCTCGAGGTCGAGCCGGACGACCTCGAACGCGCCGGGCAGATCGAATTCACCGACGATCCGGAGGCGTTGCGCCGATGCGGCATCTTTGTCGTCACTGTGCCGACACCGATCGATACGGCGAACCGGCCGGACCTCACGCCATTGATCCGCGCTACCGAAGCGGTAGGCCAGGCCCTGAGACAAGGCGGCGTGGTGATTTACGAATCCACGGTCTATCCAGGTTGCACCCGCGAGGTGTGCGTCCCCATTCTTGAACGATTGTCGGGCTTGAAGCTGAACGAAGGCTTCCATGTCGGATACAGCCCGGAACGAGCCAATCCCGGAGATCGCGAGCACAGGCTGACCACGATCGTCAAGGTCACGAGCGGATCTACACCGGAAGCAGCCGATGCAATCGACGCGCTTTACGGGTCGATCGTTTCGGCCGGGACGCACAAGGCGAGTTCGATCGAGGTGGCCGAAGCAGCCAAGGTCATCGAGAACACCCAACGCGACCTCAACATCGCGCTGATGAACGAGCTTGCCATCATCTTCAACCGGCTCGATATCGATACGCTGGAAGTGCTGGCCGCTGCCCAGACGAAGTGGAATTTCCTGCCTTTCCGCCCGGGACTGGTTGGCGGACACTGCATCGGCGTCGACCCGTATTACCTGACGCACAAGGCGCAGGAGGCCGGCTATCATCCCGAGGTCATCCTTGCAGGCCGGCGCATCAATGACGGCATGGGCCGCTACGTCGCTGACAGGGTCGCCCGGCTGATGATGAAGCGGGGCTTCCCGGTAGTCGGGAGCCGCATCCTGGTGATGGGCCTGGCGTTCAAGGAAAATTGCCCCGACATCCGCAACTCCAAGGCAATCGACATCGTACGGGAACTCAAGCAATTCAATGCGATAGTTGACGTTTGGGACCCCTGGGTCTCAGCCCAGACGGACAGGGGCGGGGCGGAACTGGAATGCC
Source organism: Pseudomonadota bacterium (assembly GCA_030852655.1). GTDB lineage: Bacteria > Pseudomonadota > Alphaproteobacteria > Rhizobiales > Rhizobiaceae > Mesorhizobium_K. The sequence continues at coordinate 6,726 of JALYWP010000126.1, forward strand.
TTTCGGCACTGCCGGCGCCCGGCGTCTATGACGCCGTGGTCGTGGCGGTCGGGCATCGAGAATTTGTCGAGGCGGGTGCTGCCGGTGTGCGTGCGCTAGGGAGAGATGGTGCCGTGATCTACGACGTCAAAGGCATATTCGGCAAAGACGAGACGGACGGGCGGCTGTAGCCAAAATCGCGTCCACCGAAAGAGACGCAGCCGCGCCGACTACATCGTCGCGCCGATCTGCCATGGCACGAACTCGTTGTCGCCATAGCCGAGCTCTTCCGACTTGGTCTTCTTGCCGGATGCGACGGCGAGGATTTCCCTGAAAATTTCCTCGCCCTTCTCCTGCAGCGATACGCCGTGGAGTATGTCGCCGCAATTGATGTCCATGTCGTCCACCATGCGCTCATACAACGGCGTGTTGGTCGCGAGCTTGATCGACGGCGTCGGCTTGCAGCCATAAGCCGATCCACGGCCGGTGGTGAAGGCGAGAATGTTTGCCCCGCCGGCGACCTGGCCGGTAGCTGCCACCGGATCGTAGCCCGGCGTATCCATGAACACGAAACCCTTCTCGGTCACCGGATCGGCGTAGTGGTAGACGGCGTTCATCGTCGTCGAGCCGCCCTTTGCCGCAGCACCCAGCGACTTTTCGAGGATGGTCGTCAAGCCGCCGAGCTTGTTGCCGGGTGAGGGGTTGTTGTTCATTTCCATGTTGTTACGGGCGGCGTAGTCTTCCCACCAGTGGATGATCTCGATCAGCTTTTCGCCGATTTCCGTGTTTCTGGCGCGCCGCGTGAGCAGGTGCTCGGCGCCGTAGATCTCGGGCGTTTCGGAAAGGATGGCGGTGCCGCCGTTGCGGACAAGAATGTCCGCTGCAACGCCGAGCGCCGGATTGGCGGTGATGCCGGAATAGCCGTCGGAGCCGCCGCATTGCAGCGCAAGCATCAGCTCTGAAGCCGGCAGCGTCTCGCGCTTCGCCGCGTTGACCGTGGGTAACATCGCCTTCACGGCCTCGACGCCCGCGTCGACGGTCTTCCGGGTTCCGCCGACCTCCTGGATGGTCATGGTGCGGAAG
>JALYWP010000131.1 GCA_030852655.1 Pseudomonadota bacterium
GCACCGCCACCCAGATCGAAGGCGTCGGGCTGGAGGAGGTCGCGGCGGAAACCGTCCGCCGCCACGCCGACGCTTTCGGCGACGATCCGGTACTCCGGAACGCGCTCGAGGTCGGCGGCGAATATCTATTCCGCATGCGCGGCGAGGCGCATATGTGGTCGCCGGATTCGGTGGCCACGCTGCAGCACGCGGTGCGCAAGGGCTCGTGGGAGACCTTCAAGGAGTTTTCCGCCCAGATCGACAGCGAGACCGCGCGCGCCCAGACGATCCGCGGCCTGTTCAGGATCAAGCTCGCCGAGGAGACCGGCCGCAAGCCTGTCCCGCTCGACGAGGTGATGCCGGCTGCCGACATCGTCAGGCGCTTTTCCACCGGCGCCATGTCCTTCGGCTCGATCTCCAGGGAAGCCCACACCACGCTCGCCCGCGCGATGAACCAGATCGGCGGCAAGTCGAACACCGGCGAGGGCGGTGAGGAGCCGGACCGCTACCTGCCGCTGCCGGGCGGCGGGGCGAACCCGGAGCGTTCGGCGATCAAGCAGATCGCGTCGGGCCGCTTCGGCGTGACGACGGAATACCTCGTCAACTCCGACATGATGCAGATCAAGGTCGCGCAGGGGGCCAAGCCCGGCGAGGGCGGCCAGCTGCCCGGCCACAAGGTCGACGCGACGATCGCCAAGACCCGCCATTCGACGCCCGGCGTCGGCCTGATCTCGCCGCCACCGCACCACGACATCTATTCGATCGAGGATCTGGCGCAGCTCATCTACGATCTGAAGAACGTCAATCCGGCAGCCGACGTATCGGTAAAGCTCGTCTCGGAGGTCGGCGTCGGCACCGTTGCGGCGGGCGTCGCCAAGGCGCGCGCCGACCACATCACCATCTCGGGCTATGACGGCGGCACCGGCGCTTCGCCGCTGACCTCGCTGAAGCATGCCGGCAGCCCCTGGGAAATGGGGCTTGCCGAGACGCACCAGACGCTGGTGCTGAACGGCCTGCGCTCACGCGTGGCGCTGCAGGTCGACGGCGGCTTGCGAACGGGGCGCGACGTCGTCATCGGCGCGCTGCTCGGCGCCGACGAATTCGGCTTTTCGACCGCGCCGCTGATCGCGGCGGGCTGCATCATGATGAGGAAGTGCCATCTCAACACCTGCCCGGTCGGCGTGGCGACGCAGGATCCGGTGCTCAGGAAGCGTTTCAAGGGCACGCCCGAGCACGTCATCAACTACTTCTTCTATGTTGCCGAAGAGGTTCGCGAACTGCTTGCGTCGATGGGATTCACCCATCTCGACCAGATCATCGGGGACACCGATCTTCTGGAAAAGCGCGGCATGATCGACCACTGGAAGGCGCGCGGCCTCGATTTTTCACGCATCTTCCACAAGCCGGATGCGCCGCGCGAGGCGACGCACTGGACCGAGCGGCAGAAGCATCCGATCGACGACGTGCTCGACCGCAGGCTGATCGAGCAGGCCAGGCCGGCACTGGAAGCGCGTCAGCCTGTCGTGATCGAGGCCGAGATACGCAACGTCGACCGCTCGGCCGGCGCCATGCTGTCGGGCGAGGTCGCAAAACGCTACCGCCACAAAGGCCTGCGCGAAGACACGATCCAGGTGAAGCTCCGGGGCACTGCGGGTCAGTCCTTCGGCGCCTTCCTGGCGCGCGGCATTTCCTTCGAGCTTGTCGGCGACGGCAACGACTATGTCGGCAAAGGACTTTCGGGCGGCAGGCTGGTCATCCGTCCGCCCGACGAGGCGAAGATCGTCGCCGAGGAGTCTATCATCGTCGGCAACACCGTGCTCTATGGCGCGACCGAGGGCGAGGCCTATTTCCGCGGCGTCGCGGGCGAGCGTTTCGCGGTCCGCAATTCGGGCGCCGTCGTTGTCGTCGAGGGGGTCGGCGACCATGGCTGCGAATATATGACCGGCGGCATCGTCGTCGTCATCGGCAAGACCGGCCGCAACTTCGCTGCCGGCATGTCGGGCGGCGTCGCCTATGTGCTCGACGAGGAAGGCGATTTCGCCACCCGCTGCAACATGGCGATGGTCGAGCTCGAGCCGGTTCCCGAGGAGGACTATCTGCTCGAGAAGTTCCATCACCATGGCGGCGACATCGACCACAAGGGCCGCGTCGACGTGTCGGGCGACATGACCAGCCATGACGAGGAGCGGCTTCATCTGCTCATCTCGAACCATGTGCACTACACGGGTTCGATCAAGGGCAAGGCGATCCTCGACAACTGGACCGACTACCGGCCGAAGTTCCGCAAGATCATGCCGGTGGAATACAAGCGCGCGCTGGAAGAGATGGCCCGCATGCGCATGGGCGTGGCGGCGGAATGATCAGGCTCGCGATCTTCACGATGGGCGTGCCGCCATCGCGAAAACCTGGAGCGCGTCCGCGCTGATTGACGGGCCGCCGCGCGTGGCCTTGAATGCCGGAGCCAGTCTCCGGACCCAATCAATGTACGCACGACCGCGGGTTGCCGCTGAGATCCCGGTCGAACGCTGATCCGAGATGAACCATGGGCAAGGTAACGGGTTTTCTTGAAATAGACCGGCAGGTGCACAAGTACCAGCCGGCGTCCGATCGCATCCGGCATTTCCGCGAGTTCACCCTGCCGATGTCGGACAAGGAGGTCGAGAAACAGGCCGCGCGCTGCATGGATTGCGGCGTGCCCTTCTGTCACGGCCCGACCGGCTGCCCGATCCACAACCAGATCCCGGATTGGAACGACCTCGTCTACAATGGTGACTGGGACGGTGCGATCCGCAACCTCCATTCAACCAACAATTTCCCGGACTGGACCGGCCGCGTCTGCCCGGCGCCCTGCGAGGAAGCCTGCACGCTGAACCTCGAGGACATCCCGGTGGCCATCAAGACGGTCGAACAGGCGCTGGCCGACAAGGCGTACGAGACGGGCCAAATCCGCCCCTATCCGCCGGAGAGCAAGACCGGCAAGCGTGTGGCGATCATCGGCTCGGGGCCGTCCGGCATGGCGGCGGCGCAGCAGCTCGGCCGGGTCGGCCACGACGTCCATGTCTATGAGCGCGAGACGAAGCCCGGCGGGCTGATGCGGTTCGGCATCCCCGACTTCAAGATGGAGAAGCGCTATATCGACGCGCGGGTGAAGCAGATGGAAGGCGAGGGCGTCACCTTCCATTGCGGCGTCAATATCGGCGTCGACAAGCCGGTCGCCGAGCTTCTCGCCGAACACGACGCGGTGCTCTATTGCGGCGGCTCCGAGACGCCGCGCGCGGCAGGCATACCCGGCGACGATCTCGGCGGCGTCCACGACGCGATGCCCTACCTGGTGCAGCAGAACAAGCGGGTCGGCGGCGAGGATATCCAGTCGACCGCCTGGCCGGAGAAGCCGATCCTCGCCGGCGGCATGCATGTCGTCGTCGTCGGCGGCGGCGACACGGCGTCGGACTGCGTCGGCACGGCCTTCCGCCAGGGCGCGGTGCGTGTCACTCAGCTCGACATCCGTCCGCAGCCGCCGGAGAAGGAGAACAAGCTCGCCGTCTGGCCCTACTGGGCGACCAAGATGCGCACTTCCTCCTCGCAGGCGGAGGGTGCCGAGCGCGAGTTCCAGGTGGCGACGCTCGAATTCATCGGCGAGGAAGGCCAACTGACCGGCGTCAAATGCTGCGAGGTCGATGACAAGCGCCAGCCGATCGCCGGCACCGAGTTCGTCATCCGCGCCGATCTGGCTTTTATCGCCATCGGTTTTGCCGGGCCTATCTCGGGCGGTGTCATCAGGGAACTCGATGGCCGGATGAAGCTCGTCACCGACAGCCGCCGCTCGACCAACGTTGCAGCCAACGACCACGACTACCGCACCAGCGTGGAAAAACTCTGGGCCGCGGGCGACGTGCGGCGCGGCCAGTCGCTGGTTGTCTGGGCAATCCGCGAGGGGCGCCAGGCGGCCCGTGCGATCGACGAGGCGCTGATGGGATCGACCGTTCTGCCGGCCTGACGCTGCGGGGTCGCAGGTATTGGCGCATGTCGCGTGGATACACACGCCCGCCAACTCGTTGATTTCATTCGGCTGCGAAATTATTTCGCGGCGATCTCTCCACGCCGTTTCACGCTGAGCGATACTCGCCTTGCTCCTTCTGCGGGAACGCCTGTCGCGACGGTGATTGCGTGGGGAGGAGACGGCGCTTCCGTCTTGCGGCTAACGTGGCTGCGGGGCCGGAGAGGTCACGTCCAAGGGTTCCCCTGCCGCCACTACGGGCGGTGCGTGCTGGACGAGCACATAG
>JALYWP010000133.1 GCA_030852655.1 Pseudomonadota bacterium
ATCTGCTACATGGAGGATGTCGGCCGCCACAACGCCGTCGACAAGATCGCCGGCTGGATGTACCGGCACGGTGTCGATCCGGCCGGCAAGATCCTCTACACCACTGGCCGGTTGACCTCCGAGATGACGATCAAGACGGTACGCATGGGCATTCCCATCCTGGTTTCGCGTTCGGGCTTCACCGCCTGGGGCGTGGCGCTGGCCCGCGAAGTGGGGCTGACGCTGGTCGGCCGGGCGCGCGGCAAACGCTTCACCGCGCTTTCCGGGCAGGAACGCATCGTCTTCGACCAGGATGCAGCCTCGGTCGACGAGGAAGCGCCGCGCCATCGCCGCAAGGGCGCAGAACATGACGACTGACCGACCGGAAACACTGTGCGTCGTGCTGGCGGGCGGGCTCGGCCGGCGCATGGGCGGCGGCGACAAGCCAATGCGCGAGATCGGCGGACGCACGATTCTCGACCACGTCGTCGAGCGCCTCGAGCCGCAATGCGACGCGCTGTTGCTCAACGCCAATGGCGACCCGGCGCGCTTCGCCCGCTTCGGCCTGCCCGTCGTCGCCGACACGATCGAGGGTTATCCGGGGCCACTCGCCGGCATACTCGCTGCGCTTGAATGGACCGCGGCGAAAAGGCGGGGCGTCGAATGGGTGGTGAGCGCCGCCGGCGATTGCCCGTTCCTGCCGCGTGACCTCGTCGCCCGCCTGCAACAGGCGCGCTCGGCCGAAGGCGCGGAACTGGCCGTGGCGGCATCCGGCGGCCAGACGCATCCTGTCATCGGGCTTTGGAAAGTCACCCTGCGGGATGAGCTGCGCCACGCGCTCGTTGCGGAGGACCTGCGCAAGATCGACCGCTGGACGGCCCGCTACCGTCTTGCCACGGTGTCCTGGCCGGTCGAGCCGGTGGACCCGTTCTTCAACGCCAATACGGTCGACGATCTCGCCGAGGCCGAACGGCTGGCCGCAATGGTCGGCGATTAGACCGCCCGTTTGAATCCCGCCCGATCCAGCGCCGCATGAATCTCGGGCGACTGGAGGGCGGCGACAAACGCCTGCACCGCGGGCCGCTCCTTGCGCTCCGCGACCAGCGCGAAATCGTAATGTTCTTCCGTGAGCGGGATGAAGCCGAGCCCCGCCGCACGGGCCACCGGCGCGATGGTGACACCCCAGTCGGCGCGTCGCTGGGCGACCGCGGCGGCAACGGCATTGTGCGAGCGCGGCTGGTTCCAGTAACCGTCCGGGCGTGCCTGGCCGAGCAACTGGTCGATCAGGATGCGCGTTCCCGCGCCCTGGTTGCGATTGACCATGATGCAGTCGGGATCGGCGAGCGCCGTGCGAACCGCCTCCTCGGCGCTGCGGCCCGCGAAGCGCGCGTCGCCGGAACGGAACACCAGGCCCTGCATGCGGCGCCAGCCCGGCAGCAGTTCGAGCCCGTCGCTCAGGAAGGCCTGGTTGTAGCCCTGTGTCTTCGGATCGAAAAGATGGATCGGCGCAAGATCGCACTCGCCGCGTTTGGCGGCGGCAAGTCCGCCCAGGCTTCCGACAGCCAGCGAACGCGTCGAAATCCCGTTGCGCGAGAGTTCGCCCATGACCAGATCGAGGCCTGTGCAGTGACTGCCGATGACGACGAGATCGGGAACGCGAACCTGCGGCGTGAACAGTGTGACCGACACTTCGGCGCCGGCGGGCATATGATCGGCCAGCGCCTCGATGCGGATGAAGCCGTCGGCCTGGGTGAAGGAGGTGATGGCTCCCGAGCCCTTGCCCGTCGCATAGGCCGCGAGCCCCTCTTGCCCCTGCACCAGCGAGACCATGACGAACTCGGTGCGCCCCAGCTCGGACGGAATGCGGAACGGAATTTTTGCGCTGACCTGCGCGTCGACGCGCGGCGGCAACCCGGCCATGCGCCTCAGCACCGGCACCACCATGTCGTGGAAGGTGAACATGGCCGAGGTCGGAAAGCCCGGCAGGATGACGACCGGCTTGCCGTCGCAGACCGCCAGGCAGAGCGGCTTTCCGGGCTTCAGCGCCACGCCATGGGCGACGATGCCCGGCTTGCCGAGCCGGCCGATGATGCGGTGACTGACATCCCCTTCCCCCTTGGACGTGCCGCCCGAAAGGATCAGCATGTCATGGGTCGCGAGAGCCTCGCGCATCGCATTCTCGAGC